>JBCCTE010000338.1:0-4332 GCA_039198915.1 Cyanobacteria bacterium P01_D01_bin.73
CGGAAGAAGCATCATAGTTGCGCGAGCCGAAGAACTCATTGCTTTCAGTGGGCTCCCAGACGGCACTGAGAGGCTGCCCCACCAATTCCTGAGCAGTCACCCCCAACAACTGATCTACATTGCAACTTGCCTGCACGATGATCAACTCTGGCTCTGATAGGGCGATGAGTGCTCCATGGGGCTGAATTTGCTTATAGTCAGGAGTGCCTTCAGTAAGGTCAATTTCTGGGCGCGAGGTTGATCGAAGCATGACGGTAGGCCTTAGTGGGTAGAAGGTAAGGAGTAAATCGTCATCCTCAGTTTAGTCAGATTTCGATTGCGGGCATGTTAGCAAAAACTCACAAAAACCAGATTCAAATCTTTAGGCAGTGGGGCGATCGCAACAGTTCCCGTTCTCCTAAAGTTTCCCCATCAGGAAGAGCATCACCACAGCCTAGCCTCAAATGTTACACAGAAGGCATATAAAGCATCTCGATTCCTAGCGCCATTTACGCAAGCAGATGCAACTCGCCTTCAACGCAAACGCTACTGAAAGTTCGATTGAAGAGACATCTTGGGCAAACTGTTCTTGAAGGAGGACACTGGGAAGGAAACGTCAGCTCAATGAATTTGCCGCCAAGCTTAGTATCCAACCTGGTGAGATCAGCAACTAAGCGCGTAATTAAGCGCGAAGAAATTCAGTAAAGCGGTGGGAGCATCTAGCGTGTACATTGAACCCTTAACGCCGTAAATGTCATAGGAACAATCATCCCTGAAAATTATGTTTGGACGCAGAAAGCCCGTGCCCGTCAGCAATGTGACCTACCTGGCGGAAGGGAGTGATTTTCAGGGCAACTTACGGGTCAAAGGCGGCTTGCGTATTGATGGCAGCGTGCGGGGCACCGTGTCATCAGAGGAGGACTTGGAAATCTCTGAATCCGGCAGCATTGAAGGACCAGAAATTAAGGCGCGCAACATCATCATCCGCGGGTCAGTTAAGGCGAGCGTTGTGGCGAATGGGGATTTGACGCTGGCGAGGACTGCGCGATTGGAAGGCGATGTGGTGGCAAGTGCATTAAACATCGAAGCGGGTGCGTTTTACGTGGGGCATATCGTCACCAAGGATGCGCAGCCAACCACCGCTTTACCCTCGACGCCGCCGGTACCCAAGCTAGTTGGACGTAGCGAAGATTAGAGACTATCCGCTAATAAAGAGTTTAGAAGTCAAGTCGAAGTCTGAAGGTCTGGGGCTTAATTTGCGTCAGCAGTTTAGTTGAAGGAAAAGCCAAGTCCTGACAGTTGAGGCGATCGCCCCAACCCAAACTCTAATCTGCATCCAAGTCGTAGGAGAACAACACAAAATTCAAATCAAAATCGGGAAGCTCGGGAATAGTTTCTATCGGTAATCCCGTTTCGGAAAGTGCTAGCGATCGCCCAATCATAGTAATGGTTAGTTTTTGCTAGAAATCAGGTAGAAACAGGGCGAGGAGGACGTTAATGCCAAGGCTGGATTTGATTCATGGTGCTGTTAAGCAGGCTTTGGTAAAAGATGGGTGGAGTGTGACGGATGACCCGTACATCATTCAGTTTGATAGGGTGAGGCTCTACGCAGATTTAGGGGCGGAGCGTCCCTTGGCCGCACAGCGTGGTAGCGAGAAAATTGTTGTTGAGGTGAAGAGTTTTGTTGGGGCTTCTAAGATTCAAGATTTGAAGGAGGCTTTGGGACAATACGATATCTACCGCTATCTGTTAGAGGAAGTTGAACCTGAGCGTAAGCTGTTTGTTGCTGTCAGCTCTGCTGTTTACGATTCATTTTTTTCACAGGAGCTGGCTCAGTTGGTTTTGAAGAAGCATGGTTTGCCTGTGATCGTTGTGGATATTGAATCTGAGGTTATTGAAAGGTGGATAAGTTAACGCAGTTTATTGGGGCAATTGAGCGGGTTTTGGGGCGACATTTGGAGTTGTGTGGCGATCGCCCGAATGCCTCAGTAGAAAGTTTTTTGATTGTGGATGAATTGAAGCGTAGTTTTATTTGGATGAATGTGGGTTGGGAGCGATCGCGCCGAGTGATGGGAATGACGGTTTATTTACGGATTCGCGATGACAAGATTTGGGTGGAGGAGGATTTGACGGAGGAGGGGATTGCGAACGAGTTGGTGGGGGAAGGAATTGCTAAGTCGGATATTGTTTTGGCGTTTCAGGATCCCCAGTTGCGGCAGTTTACGGAGTTTGCTGCTGTGGTTTAGGCGATCGCCCCCAACCAACTCCAAGCGATCGCCCCACCCCAAACTCTAATCCGCATCCAAGCCGTAGGAGAACAGCACAAAATTCAAATCAAAATCGGGAAGTTCGGGGATGGTTGCTATCGGTAATCCTGTTTCGGAAAGGGCTAGCGATCATCCGTCATCGTAAGCTTGTTTAAAAGCCCAAGCATGAAAGTCACCATGGCAAGCAACCATAAGTCATTAAGCTTCTAGAAAACTCCATAGCAATAATTTCTTGGGAGTAGTGAAAAATCATAGAAACGCTAGAATAAAACGTCTTTGGCAAGCACAGCGATACAAGTAAATATGGCTATGGATGCTAAAGAATATTTAATAAAATTGAAATACTTACCTTGACCAGGGCTTTTTAACCATTGAACGGGAAAGATACTTTCGGGCAAGTCAAAAGTTTCTGCGTCGTAGAACCCGAGCAATGATTCTAGCCGTGCCAAAATCTTAAACTGATTAACAAGCCCCCTTTCTAATTCAGAAATATAAAAACCAACAATGGAGAAGATTATGAAAAAGGTCAAAAGTAGAACAACCCTTTGAGAAATACCTACTTCACCTTTCATTTGCACAAGGTATCCCACCACCAGCGAACATAATCCAATAGTCGACGTCAAAACTTGGTAAGCTCGATCTCTAATTTTGTCAGCTTGAGACAGGCGATCTTTTCGTAGCTCCATCAAGATTGTGGCTCGCTCAGATGGCTCAATCGGTATCGGCATGAAAGGTAATTATCTAATCGTTCGCACTTGCTCATAGTTCTAACAGGGATGTGCAGCGAGTGATCGTCCCAACCGCCCAGGGGATAGAATATGGCGATAGTTTGATCAGACCTGCCAGGATTCACCGTGAGCGACAAGTCCTACAAAGAAACCGTTAATCTCCCTCAGACCAGCTTCAGCATGCGGGCCAATGCCAAGACCCGCGAGCCGGAGATTCAGCAGTTTTGGACCGAGGCGCAAATTTACGAAACCCTCGCCGAGTCCAACCCCGGTGAGCCGTTTATCCTCCACGATGGACCGCCCTATGCCAACGGGGCGCTGCATATGGGGCATGCATTAAATAAGGTGTTAAAGGACATCATCAATCGCTACCAGCTACTGCGAGGGCGCAAGGTGCGCTATGTGCCTGGCTGGGATTGCCATGGCTTGCCCATTGAGCTGAAGGTGTTGAAAACCATCAAGAAAGATGAGCGCAAAGATTTAACACCGATGAAGCTGCGCCAAAAGGCAAAGGCGTACGCCCTGGAGCAGGTGGCGGGGCAGAAAGAGCAGTTTATGCGCTTTGGAGTTTGGGGCGATTGGGATGATCCCTATTTGACCCTGAATCCGGCGTACGAGGCAGCGCAAATTGAAGTCTTTGGGCAGATGTTCCTCAAGGGCTACATCTATCGCGGTCTAAAGCCGGTGCATTGGAGCCCCAGTTCCCAAACGGCGCTGGCGGAGGCGGAGCTGGAATATCCCGAGGGGCACGTGTCCCAGTCCATCTATGCGGCGTTTCCCATTGCGGAATTAAGTGAGGAATTGCAGCCGAGCTTGGGAAGCTTGGAAAAGCTGGGGGTGGCGATTTGGACCACGACCCCCTGGACGATTCCCGGCAATTTGGGCGTGGCGGTAAATGGGCAGTTGGATTACGCGGCGGTGAGGCTGGAGGCAGAGCCGGGCGAGCTGACCTTTGACCATGTGATTGTGGCGAAGGATTTGGTGGCGGCGCTGGCGGAAACCGTGGGCGCAACGGCGACGGTGGTGGCTGAGTTTAAAGGCGCAGCGCTGGAAAAGTGCAAGTATCGCCATCCCCTATTTGACCGCGAATCTCCCGTGGTCCTCGGCGGCGACTATATCACCACGGAATCAGGCACCGGCTTGGTTCACACCGCCCCTGGTCATGGTCAGGAGGACTTTATCACCGGTCAAAAATACAATCTCGGCGTGCTGTCTCCGGTGGATGCGCGGGGGACGTTTACGGCGGAAGCAGGCAAGTTTGAAGGCTTGAACGTGCTGAAAACCGCTAACGACGAAATTATCGCGGCGCTAAAAGAAGCGGGTTCTCTACTAAAAGAAGAACCCTACGCTCACAAATA
>JBCCTE010000339.1:0-4324 GCA_039198915.1 Cyanobacteria bacterium P01_D01_bin.73
ATGATCACGGGCTCCAATGATTGAGGTTGGTAACCCCATCGCGCCTGTCAGCAGTGTCTGACGCACGTCGGTATTAGTCATATCAGCGCCGTACAGCATCGCCTCCCGCAGGTCGCTGCCGCCCATTCGTGCCGATTGCAACTGCGCCGAGCTGAGGTCTGCCCCAAAGAGCGCTGCCCCTTCCAAGTTCGCGCCCCGCAGGTCGGCGTAGCGCAGGTTTGCACGGCTCAGGTTTGCTCCCCGCAAATCCGCACCACGCAGGTCAGCTCCTTGCAAGTTGCCATACACCAACCCGGCGTCCCGCAAGTCACACTGCACGCAGGCATTAGTTTGCAACAGCGTCTCGAGGTCCTGGGGATCGGCGGCGATCGCGGAATTAGCCACGGTTCCCCACAGCCAGGCGCTCAGTACGGTTCCCGCCATGGTTGTCCCGAAACGGATAGAGCGGGAAAACAAAGAAGGCGATCGCCCGTAATTTTGGGGAATAGCGGCTGTATTAGTCGCTGAATTAATCATAGGAATGGGTCGGCGAGGAAACGGCAACGGTTCTATGATGCCATTTTTATGGATGACCACTTTTGTGGTCCCTGCCATTTCAGACGATTTCTAGGGCGATCGCCCTAGGAACAGTGCCAAAAATCCAAATGCCACAGGGTCTTAAAAGCCTTGGATATCAAGAACCAAGCCCTTTTCGCCACTAGCTTTTACGCCAAGCCTACTCTTGAACGAAGGATGCGCGTCCTTGTTCATTCACGACCTTGCGCAATCCCAGCTTGGCTAACTCCTGTTCGGCTCGCTGGCGAATTGGCTCATCGATCGCATCATAGAAAACCGTCTGCCAGCCGTAGATCTGCACAGCAGTACTGTCGGGATTTTGGCGTAGGAAATTAGCCGTATCTCGGAAAAAGGGACCATAGCTTTCCTGCCCCGGCGTACCCTCTGCCCAGCTCGCTGCCCTTTCGAAATTCTGAATCGTGCCGGGAATATCCCCCGTCAGCAACAGCCGGTCCAGCGCCATATGACGCCAAATCCAAAAGCTTTCTGGCTGATCCTCCGGCGATAAACTTTCTGCGCCCTTTTCCATCAAGGCGATCGCGGTTTCCGGTCGTCCCATGTAAAAAGAAACGCCTGCGGACAGGAACGGATAAATCGCTAAAAATCGCGGGTCCCGCTCTACCATCACGTCGAAATAGTCATCATTCAGGCTATACCCCGTAGCGTTGCGGGTATCTTCATCGCCGAAATATTGCAGGTAATCCAGGTATGCCCAGTTCGCAACTAGATTATCAAAGCCGCCAGTGGGAATGGCTTTCAGCAGGTCCAATCGCGCCTGAGTTTGGGACTGAATCGCCTCGGCATTGGGGTCCACTTTTGTCGCATTGGCGATCGCCTGATTCTGGATATACCCCACCCCCAGGGCAGCTCCCAACAGCAGCGCCCCATTAACTGCCGATCCCCAACCCAGCGATCGCACCAGATTCGCTAAAGTCTGCCGCCAATTATTCGCGGGCTTTGCCTGAGACTTCGTTTGAGGTGACGTGGGGCGATCGCTATCCATTGGACAAAAACTAGTGGCAGTTCAGCAGTGGGAACTAACAGCCGTTAACAGCAAAATACCCCCTAACGCTATCAAAAATAGCTGTTTCGGGGGTACTGAAAAATATCAGGCTTGAAGCCTAGGCAATGCCACGCTCTGGGGCGATCGTTCTAGTCTTCGTAAAGCCAGCCGGTTAGCTCGGGAGTCCAGTCTGCCAACTCCTCTGCCTTGAACCACAGCGCGATTTCCTTTTGGGCAGTTTCAACCGCATCGGAACCGTGAATTAGGTTACGACCAATGCTGACGCCAAAGTCGCCGCGAACCGTGCCCGGCTCCGAATCCAAAGGATTGGTTGCGCCAATAATCTTACGAGCCGACTTCACAACGCCGTCTCCTTCCCAGACCATCGCCACCACAGGGCTAGAGGTCAAAAAGCTAACCAGTCCACCGAAGAAGGGGCGCTCCTTGTGCTCGCCGTAGTGGGCTTCCGCTAGCTCCTTGCTGACGTTCATTAACTTCAGACCCACCAGCTTAAAACCTTTGCTCTCAAAGCGCTGGATAATTTGACCAATCAGACCCCGTTGGACGGCATCGGGCTTAATGGCAATAAAAGTGCGTTCCACGGTTTGGCTGAACTCCTGGACTAATGAACGTTATGAATATTACTCAGTGACAATCGGGAAGTCTAAAACAAGGGACGGAGTCGAGCGATCGCCCAACGACCATTCTTCGCTATTCCTTCCAACGAGTCCCAAAGGATTATCTCAGGACTTTGGGAAAACGCAACGTTGTGAAGATGCAGTTCCTGCTGAAGGCTTGCGAATCGGAGCTGGTGAAGAGCTGATCCGTCAACGACATAGGATGCGCAATTTCTAACTATTTCGCCCGTTAAGTTTAGCCATCGCTCCTGAGGACTTTGCTGAACTCGATAGGTTAAATAGGAATCATTGAGTAAGACTACTGAACAAGACTCAGACAAAAATCACTTCATCGCCATGGCTTATTCCCCCTCTTCAGGCAGACCCTCTACGGATCGGATTGTTGAAAAACAGCCTTCCAAAAAGAGCCCCGCTCCAAAGCAACGGTCTAAAAATCCGTCCAATGGTGATGTGGGGGGCGATCGCCCAGCTCTGGAGCGTCCTCAGCCGCCGCAGGACACACTGGAGAGAAGCACCGATCAGCACTTTTCGGGGATTGAAATGTCTAGCTGGACCTGGCGAAAAAGTGAAGATCTGTATCGTATCCACGCCTGGGGTGATCCCTATTTTTCGATCAATAAGGCGGGACATATTACCGTTTCTCCCAAGGCAGAACGTGGTGGTTCCATTGACCTTTTTGAGCTAGTTCAAGCCCTGAAGGAACGGAATTTACAACTGCCTCTATTGATTCGATTTTCTGATATTTTGGCGGACCGAATTGAAAAGCTAACGGCGGCGTTTGCTCGCGCGATCGCCCGCTATAAATACGACGGTCAATACAAGGGCGTCTTCCCGGTCAAATGTAATCAACAGCGCCACTTGGTTGAGGACTTGGTCAAGTTTGGTGCTCCCTATCAGTTTGGATTAGAAGCCGGTTCCAAACCAGAATTAATGATTGCCCTAGCCCTTCTCGATACACCAGGGGCGCTGCTAATTTGCAACGGGTACAAGGATCAGGATTATATTGAGACGGCGATTCTTGCCCGGCGTTTAGGCAAAACTCCAATCATTGTTTTGGAGCAATTGGAGGAGCTAGCTCTGGTGATTTCTGCTAGCCAACGCTTGGGAATTCGTCCAATTATTGGTGTCCGCGCCAAGTTGAAAACCAAAGGGATGGGGCATTGGGGAGACTCCGCCGGCGATCGCGCTAAGTTCGGTTTAACCATCCCTGAAATTGTGGCGTCGGTGGAACAGTTACGGGCAGTTTCAA
The DNA here is from genome assembly GCA_039198915.1 of Cyanobacteria bacterium P01_D01_bin.73. Taxonomy (GTDB): domain Bacteria; phylum Cyanobacteriota; class Cyanobacteriia; order CACIAM-69d; family CACIAM-69d; genus CALGDE01. Next base: position 3,446 of record JBCCTE010000339.1, read on the forward strand.
TGTTAGATTGCCTGCAACTTCTGCACTTTCATGTGGGGTCACAAATTGCTGACATTAATGTTATTAAAGACGCCATTCGTGAAGCCAGCCAAATTTACGTCGAGCTGCATAAGCTAGGCGCTCCCATGGAGTATCTGGATGTGGGCGGCGGCTTGGGCATTGACTATGATGGCTCCCACACCAGCAGCAGCGGTGCATCCACCAACTACAGCCTGCAAAACTATGCCGATGATATTGTGGCGGCGGTCCAGGAAACCTGCGCCCTACGACAGGTTCCAGCGCCAACATTAGTTAGCGAAAGCGGACGGGCGATCGCCTCCCACCAATCGGTTCTGGTATTCGATATTTTGGGCGTCAGTCAGGGTCCCCAAACCCCTCCCCAGGCGATCGCCCCCACGGACCACGCATCGGTCAAAGAGCTGCGGGATATTTACAACGCCATCAACACAAAAAACTATCAGGAGATGTATCACGATGCCACGCAATATCGTGATGAGGCTCTTAGTTTATTTGGATTTGGCTATTTAAATTTGACGGACCGCGCCACAATTGAACGCTGGTATTGGGCGTGTTGTACTAAGATTCGGGCGATCGCTCGGCAACAGGAATATGTACCGGAAGATTTAGCGCCGCTGGAAGAAATTATGGCGTCAACGTATTACGCCAATCTGTCAGTTTTTCAATCGGCACCGGACGCTTGGGCAATTAATCAATTGTTTCCAATTATGCCGATTCATCGCCTAAATGAAGAGCCGACGGAGCGGGGGATTCTGGCAGATTTAACCTGCGATAGTGATGGAAAAATTGATCAGTTTATTGGTCTTCGAGATACAAAGCCAATCCTGGAGTTACATCCCCTTCAGCTTAATTCTGCGGAGC
>JBCCTE010000340.1:0-4318 GCA_039198915.1 Cyanobacteria bacterium P01_D01_bin.73
CTAACAGATCCAAAACAGGTCCCGGCACAGTGCACTGACGAAGCGATCGCCGGTTATCTCACCCTCGACCGTTCGGCTGTACAAAGGCCGAGTATGCAGCGCAACCGATACACTACATCCATACCTGGTTATACAGGCTGTCTAATTCGGCGCACCCCAAGCCGGTCGCCTAGGGCATGGCACCAACTAAGCCTTAGCAACCACCTTACGCTGCAAGTAGAGAATCACTTGCTTAAGTAGCATTTGGGGCCCAAACCTTTTTGGGCGATCGCGTTGCAACCGCAACCGATGGCACTTCTTTCGCGTATTCGTATCCGATAGCCGCAGCAACACAACAGCATAAGCCGCGCACAGTCGCTGTCAACTTGCCATCATCACTAGGCAGATCTGGCGTGTCTTGCGTGCGCCGAATTCAAACCACTCACTCAGTTACTGACAACACCGCAAAAGCAGCATGGGGCAATGGATTCTACCGACAGTTAGCGAGTTGCTTGGAGACATCGATCCTCAAGCACCGACGGGTAGCTTATCCGCAGAGCAGGGATGGCGTGGTGCAACCGCTGCCCTCGCCTACATGCTCCAGTCTTACCTTCAGGACACCGTTGACGGCAGCAGCGATGTGGACACCCCCTGCTGGCACACGGATATGGACGGGGAAGAAGCGCATCACCCAGCGCCTCCGCCGGCAGATATGCGCCTTAAAACCACTCAAGGGGTTATTCTGACTGGTCCTTTGCCGGTGTTTGATTGTCCGCAGCTTTTGGAACACTTTTCGACGTGGGTTTTTAGCGTTCCCTCCTGGCAATCCCTTTGGCAGCTACCGGCAAATATTGGCTCGGTGTTTTCTGGGGATGGCGCGAACACAGGGGCAGGCGATCGCCCCAACCTGCCAGTTACCCTGCTGCCGGTGGATCCCCTTTCCCAGGAATGCTTTTGCCTAGTCCTGCTGCCCCACTTCAGCCTCGTCCTATCCTGCCAGCACGAAGAAGACGGTACCCCCGTCAACTTTCGATTTTCCTTCTCTCCCATGGTGATTGAGCAAGTCTGGCAGTTGCTGCGTGCCCGCGCTGCCATCACCAGTAATCATCACTTACCAAGGCTTGATAACTTGGTGGCGCAGTTTGCCCCAGTGGAGCCCCACTACGAAACGGTGATGGATTTCGGACAACTGCTATTGCGGGCAGTGCCAGCTTCGAAAACACCGCTGGCAAACTCAAAATCTGAGGACTGCTTCTCCTATCAGAAGCCTTCTCCCGCACTGCCAACCGCGGAGTCCAACCCGGCAATCAATACCGATACCCCACCGGATGGCAATGTTCCTGCGGGCGCGACGGCTGACAGTGACGACGTTGCCTTTTTGCGGGCCTTTGCCCACGGAATTCGCACGCCGCTGACCACAATTCGTACCTACACTCGCCTGCTGAAGCGAAAAAATCTGGAGGCGGATGCTCAGAAGCATTTGGAAAAAATTGACCAGGAATGCTCTGAGCAAATCGCTCGCTTTGACTTGATTTTCAGAGCGGTGGAGTTTGAAAGCCACTCCGGCATTTTTGTGCCGAATTTGCATTCGTTCTGTCTGAAGCAGGTGATTAGCGATCGCATAGAGCACTGGCAAAACCAAGCGAGCCGCCACAATTTAAATCTGACGGTCAGCGCTCCGCCCCTGATCCCGCCGATCGCCGGAGACTGCGATCTGATTGATCAGATGCTGACGGAGCTGATTGAAACTCTAGTCCGTAGCTTGCCCGCTAATAGCAATATCGCCCTAAACGTGATCCCGGCAGGTGATCGCCTGAAGCTAGAGCTGGTGTGTGAGGATTCCCAGGACAAGGACAGCGGCTGGCTGGGTTGGGGACATTCCTCCTTCCAATCCCTTGGGCGACTGCTGGCATTCCAGCCCGAAACCGGCAGCCTAAGCCTCAACTTAGAAGTGACAAAAAGTCTATTCCGCTCCATCGGCGGCAAGCTGACGGTGCGCAAGACCCCCCAGCATGGCGACGTGGTGACCATCTTCCTGCCCGTTGACGACAAGCCAATCGTGAAAAACTCCTGGTTCGTATAGGGGCTGGGACCGTGGCGATCGCCTGCGTTGGAAATTGGTCGCCCTGGGGAGCAAAGGTTAGCTTTGGATAACTGAATGTTGTCCTGTGAACATTGCCCTAATTTACTGCCATGGCTTGGTCCATTTCCCGTTCGATGCTGTCTGCGATCGCCCCAGTCTTGCTGTGGGGATCAGGAGTCGTGATCGCTCCAATCCCCTCTGCGGCGCAGGAGGAGACACTGCCGGAGAATTGGCCCGTGCTGGTGAATCAGGCGATTGTTCAGCGGGATTTTCAGCGGGCGCTGGCGTTGCAGGAACGGGCGCTGGCTGCGACGGACCCTGAGGATACGGACGATATTGGGGATTTGCTGGACGGCATCAGCCAGGCGCAATTGTCCCTGGGGCGCAATCAGGCGGCTTTGGATACGATGCAGCGTTACGTGGAGCTGACCGAGGGGCAGGTGCCGCTGGCGATGTTGGGGCGAGCGGGGCTGGGGCATTTTCGGCTGGGGCGCTATGACCGGGCGACTGAGCTGTTGACGATGGCGATCGCTGGCTGGGAAAAACTGCGGGAGGGGCAAGAGAACGATCTCGACAAAATCACCCTGCTAGAGCAACAGTCCTACCTGTATCGGCTGATGGTGAAGACGCTGATTGCGGCGGGAAAGACGGACGAGGCGCTGGTTTGGGCGGAACGCAGTCGGGCGCGATCGCTGGTGGAATTACTGGTGCAACAGGCTAGTGGAACGGCAACGAAAGCGCCACCGCTGCCAACCCTGGAAAGCATTAAGGATACGGCGCGATCGCAAAACGCCACCCTGGTGGTCTACGCGGTTTTGAGTCACACGGACAAAATCTATGGCGACGACCTAGAAGACGACACCCTGCTGGGCATTTGGACCGTTTCCCCTGAAGGAAAAATCAATTTTCAAAAGATCGACCTGCGCACCCGGGATATTGAGTCTTTAACCAAGCTGGTGCAGAGTACCCAAAGCGTTGTCACCTCTCCGTTTCCGGTGCCCGACATTGAACAACTCCAGCAGCTTTACCAACTGCTCATTGATCCCGTTTCCCAGTACCTGCCTCGAGATCCTCAAGATCGGGTGATTTTTGTGTTGCAAGGACCGCTTTACTTGCTTCCCATCGCCGCTCTCCAGCCGCAGCCGGGAGCCTACCTTGTGGAGCGTCACACCATCGGCACTGCGCCCTCAATTCAGGCATTGGCGCTGGCGGCGGAGCTTAAAAAGCAGCGGGGAAACAAGCTTAAGGGCGGCTTGGTGATTGGCAATCCAACCCTGATGCCGCTGGTGCCGGTGGGGCGCGATCGCTCACCGGAACGACTGAGCCCCTTGCCCGGTGCAGAATCGGAGGCGGAGGCGATCGCTCGGCTACTCAACGCCTACTTGCTGCTGACGGAAGACGCCACCGAAAGCCGCGTCCGCCAAACCATTCAAACTCAGCCAATCCTGCACTTCGCTACCCACGGATTGCTCAACCTGGACTCCAATCTCAACGAGTTTGGCCTGCCCATCGATACCAACGCTCGAACGGCGAGGGAGGGGGGCGTCGTCGTATCCCCCGGCGGCGTCATCGTTGGCGAGGGAGTGTTTATTAACGGGGTCGATGCCAATATTGCTCTGGCACGCGAGGGCGTCGTCCGTCCAGCGGTGCCGGGAATTTTGGCGCTGGCAGCGGACAACGGCAACGACGGATTGTTTAAAGCTACAGAAATCGCCCAGCTCAAATTGCAGGCTCATATGGTGGTGCTGAGCGCCTGTGATACCGGACGAGGACGCATTACCGGCGACGGAGTGGTGGGGCTGGCGCGATCATTTATTGCCGCTGGAGTGCCTACGGTGGTGGCGTCCCTGTGGAAAGTGCCGGACGAAGCGACTCGCGCTCTGATGGTGGCGTTTTATCAGGCGCTGCTCCAGGGAGAAGACAAGGCTCAGGCGTTGCGATCGGCGATGTTGGCAACCCAAAAGGAGTATCCCGGCGTACGCAACTGGGCAGCGTTCACGGTGCTAGGCACTCCTGACTAATTCGTTTGCCGTTTGCCCTTGGCAGCAGCTTGACCTTACGAGTCGTTAGTTTCTACTTCGGCGGCTTCAGTAACGTCAGCAACTTTTCCGTTTCCATTGGTTGCCGCGTTGGCTTCGCTGGTTTCCGCAGTGGATTCGGTTTTAGATTCTGTAACAGTCTCTGTAGCTGCTTCTGTTGCGATCGCCCCAAATCCAGCAGCTTCAGGATTGAAATCAAGATTGCGCTTAGAAAATC
>JBCCTE010000341.1:0-4308 GCA_039198915.1 Cyanobacteria bacterium P01_D01_bin.73
GCCTGCTCGTCCAATAAGTCCAACATCCGACTAACCTGCTCGTAGGCATCCGCAGAAATCGCCCCGTCCAGGGACATTAGCCGATACTTTTGAGCAATTTGCACAATACCGTCCGCTGCGCCCTGGGGATTGTGCTCCAACGTGCTGCGCAACTGGGTCACCGCTTCCTTCGCCGCTTGGGTCACCTTTGCCGCCTGTCGCTTGCGCCACCACCCCAGCAGCAAACCAATCACACTGGTCACCATCAGCGCCAGGGCATATTCCTGAATCGTTTCATTTTCCTGAATGGACCGCAGCCAAGCGTTGCGCGGGTCTCCTTTTTCGTAAACTTTTTGCGCCGGAATTGCTGTGTATAGGGAATTTCGCTGAAGGAGTTCTTTCGGATCACCATCCGCCAGCTCAGGATAAAACACCGCATACTGGCGCGCGGTGGATAAAATCGCCCAGGTCATCAGCCCAATAGCCCGATTATCGGCGTTGGTTTTTGCAATTAAAGCGGTGCCAGTGGCGATCGCCGGCACATCCTGCGGAGGCTGGGTGCGAATAGGGTTGTAGATTCCCTGGGGAATGGTGGCTTGGTGGTAAGACTCAGGAAAATTGGCGGTAATATAATTTGCCACCGCTGGCGGCATCGTCAACAGCTTGAGAGGCGGGTCAGACTTTCCCATGGCGTCCCGCACGGTTTTATTGACTCCCACGGTGCCCACATAGGCGATCGCCTCCACCTCCCCCGCGTTCAGCGCTTCCAATCCCTGGGAAAAAGACATCTCCCGAGGTTGCACCTTCAATCCCGCCAGCCCCAATAGTCGCTGGGCAGTAAAAAACGTGCCGCTGCCCTCCTGCCCCATAGCCACAGGCTTGCCCTGTAAATCCAGAATGGTGTCCAGGTTGCGATCGTTGCGGGTAATCAAATGAAAATGTTCCTTCGCCAAAATTGCCAAGGTTTGAATCTTTCCCTGGCGCATAGCGGGTCGCGCCACGTCTAGCTGCACCAGGGCAAACATCACGTCCCCGTCCAGTACCCGCTGCAAGTTATCCTGAGAGCCTCGCGAATCGTTACCGTCCTGGACCTGCAAATCACCCACTCGCTTTGCAGACCGTGCCACCTGTTCACTAATGCGCTGGTAGCCACTATTGTTTTGACCCGACGCCATGGTCACTTTTTGAGGCGAAAACCCGCAGCCCCCCAGGGCGCTGGCGCCAATTACAACGATCCAAAAGGAACAGGGAATCGACCCTTGCTTATTTAAATTTCTCCGAACTTGCCCGAAAACCGATACAACGCCCATCTGCCTCCCTCGCCGTCGTCACCTCAAGGCGCATAAAAGCTCTGAGGAAAAAAGCCCTTATGCAAGCTGATCCTAGGGCTATTTCGGTGCCAACGTTTGCTGAATATCCGTATCTCGCACCTCGTTAAGACGCTGATTAAGCTTACGAATTCGGCGCGACAGCAATCGAATAATGTTTACCGCAATATCTGGCGTTTCATCGATCGCGTCATAAAGTTGCTGCTGGGTTAGCACTAAACACTCGGACTTATCTAAAGTGCTTACTGATGCGGATCGGGGCTCTGCGTCAAACAGGGACATTTCCCCAAAAAACGATCCTTTGCCTAATTTAGCCAGGTCTCGATCTCCCGTATGCACCCGCACCGTGCCCGACACCACAATGTAAAGCGATCGCCCCTCCTGTCCTTCGGTAAAAATCGCATGCTTCTTAGGAAAGGATAATTCGTCCATACAGGACGCCAGGCGGACTAGAAACTCGTCTCGCAGCTCCTTGAAAATAGGAACTTCTCGGATAAATAGGAGGCGATCGACGCTAGTGAGCATGGAGATGCAGTTAAGCAGGGGCTAAAAGAACGTAAACCAGCGGCACGAGCGGCGTTGGCAACTCCCCAACGAATCGTCGCAAGGAACAGCGAACGCATTGAAACAGGATCGCCTGCAAGTGAGCGCCAAAGATAAGCTCGCGCGTCGAAGCAGCACAACTGGACTTCTATACTATCCTGCCTGCTCCCCTCCGGCGAGGGGTCCCAAACCCAGAATGAGACGCTGCATCTCAGACAGAATAGCAAAACAAGTGGTGCTATCCCTCCGAGCTTAACCCAAGCTCCTGGGACATTTGCCCCACCTGGGCGGCCACTAGTGGATCTGGATCATTTTGCAACCGCGGTAACAATTCCACCAACGCCCGTTGGGACGCCACTTTCAAATAGGCCAACACCGCCTCTCGCACAAAACCTCGGGGGTGGCGCAAACAAGCAAGGGTCTGATCCGTTGTTAAACTCCAGCGCTCGGTGCGCGCCAGATGGAAGCAACAGGCTAAGGGCCACGCCGATAAGAAATGGCGTAGGTTGAGTAACCGTCTAATGCGATCCCGCGGCACCATCGCCTGGTATTCCATGATTTCTGATAGCGATCGCAATTTCTCCACCGGTGTATCCGCATCGAGCAAATTCAATACCGCCCGTTTGCTGGGAATATCCAGAGTATTGTCCAAAATTTCCAGCCCCCGCGCCTTACTATCGCCGGTGCCTGAACGAATATTGAACGCCGCCGCCTGAATTGCGCCTAGGGGATACAGAAACTTCATCAGCAAAAATAACTGCTCCTGTCCATCAGAAATCCCCTCACTTAAAGCCTTCCGCAGCAAATCTCCCTGCTCCCCAGGGACCCGGCTCTCCCGCAAATCAATTAGCGCCGCACAACGCTGACCAATCAGCATCAGCTCCTGATTAATCAGAGTCTCAACGCCGGTTCGTCCAATGCGGTTCAGAACCCCCTCAATGCCCACCTCATCGGGAATCTTCAGCAAAATTTTCAGAATATTTCGCCGTGCCGTACCCCAGGAGGTAAACAAATTCGCCACCAGGGCATCCAAGGCAGCCGCCGTGCCCACCTGCCCGATCGCCGTACAGGCGTGGGTACGCATAATATCCGGCTTCCGTACATCCTGAGCCACCTCCGCCAACATAGGCAGGGCCTCATTACCCAGCTTCCCTAGCCCTTTCAGAGCCGAATCCCGTGTCGCCTTGTAGCTCAAACCTCGCACCAGCGAAGGGTAATACTCCTCCAGTCTCGCCGACGCGATCACCTCCAACAGGGCGCAGCGCACCTCCAGAGAATCATCCTGGAGCAAATTGGGAATGTGAAGTCTTAGGGCCTGGAGGTAGTCCGCCTCTCCTAAAGCCCGGCAGCCCATTACCCGCTCTTGCACACTGCTACTGGTAAGCATGCGCCGTAAACAGTTTGTCGCTTCAGCTTTTTGCCCTGGCGTCCCCCGCCGCATAATTAGCGACGCCGCCGTGCCTCGCACGGTGGGATCCACTTCAGCGCGCAAATAGGGCTGTAAATGGCGCACATCCTGTTCCGACTCCGTTAGCCACAGGTATCGCAACGCCACAGCCAACACCTCCGGCGGCGGCTGTTGCACAATAAGCGCCCGTACCTGTACCAGATATTCTTCACTGGGCTGTTGCAGCATCACCTCCAAACTTTGGCGCTGGAGGGGAGGCGTCAAGGCGGTCAAGAGAGGCGCCAACACCTCGCTAACATTGTCGGGATCAATGCGGCTCAACAGCTCAATGCACGATCGCTTATCCTCTGGCGTGGTCCCATCCTGCTCTAGGGCTTCCACCACCGCCAGCTTCAGGGTACCGGAGTCCACATCCATGGCTCCCAGCCGACCGCGCTCCGCACTAAGCACCAGCAGACTCACATAGCGCGATCGCAAGGCCCACACTGACCACAGCCACAGGGCCGCCATCAGCACAATTTGCCCTACCACCACCCAACTTTGAAGCTGGCTGTAATTATCGGGAATCAGCCGCTGGGAGACCCAGCTGGTGCCCAAAATCAGCAAGCCTGCACCGCCAGTGGATAAGGACTCAAAGCCTCCTCGCACCCGTGCCTGGATGCTGCCGCGAATATTTTCGGGAACTGGCTGGAAAAATACGGGATTGGCGCTGGCAAAAAGGGTGTAGCGCAGTAGCTCATCGGAAAACTTAATGGCGATCGCCCCCAGGTACAGGGTGGACATCCCCCCCGTAAATTGGTCCATTCCCGCCAGGTCTAACGCCCCCAAGGTAGATCCTAAGCCCACCACTACAATCAACGCCGGCTGAATGGCAGCAGCCCGGAACAATCCAAATCGCTCAATGGCTCGGCTGGATACCAACCACTGGGCCGTCAGCTCCGCGATCCCCAAAATTCCATTAAACAATCCTAAGAAACTGGCAACGGCACTAGCTTTATCTTCGATATCGGCGTTCTGCAGCTCCACCTGGTCCAAAAATTGAAATTCCAC
>JBCCTE010000342.1:0-4305 GCA_039198915.1 Cyanobacteria bacterium P01_D01_bin.73
GGCGGAAATTTTCATATCTATCGGCAATATTTGGCAGCCACTGCTCCCAACACAGCGCCCTCTATCGTCTCACCCGTGGTTCTTACGCGCAATTTTTGGGGCACTATTGCAACTTACGATGCCGCAACCAACGACCCTGCCAGGTATCCCATCCACTCAATTAAATTATCGAGCTGCTGCTTGGGTTTCATTACGCCTAAGCCGCGCACCAGTACCTTTTTACCCGTGTAAACAAATCGCGATCGCAAATGTTTCGGCAGGTTTTCAGCCAATAGTTTCCACGCCGGTTCTTCCATGGGCGTTTCCAACTCTACGTGCTGTTTACCTTCGGGCTTAATGCGGGAAAACCCTAGGGATTTTGCTACTTGCTTTAACTCCATTACCTGGAAAAGTTGCTCTGCTGCTGATGGTAACTGTCCGTAGCGATCGCACCACTCGGCAGCAATTTCCGCCAATTCTCGACGATTAGTGGCCGCCGCGACAGTACGATACGCCGCCATTTTCTGGTCTAAATCGGGAATGTAATCGCTGGGAATAAAGGCGGTGATAGGCAAGTCCACCTGGGTTTCATCCACCTGGGGAATTTCTTGACCGCGAATTTCTTGGATGGCTTCATTGAGCATATCCATATATAAATCGAAGCCAATATCGTTCATTTGACCCGACTGCTCCGCGCCCAAAAGATTACCAACCCCACGAATTTCCATATCACGCATTGCCAGTTGATAACCTGACCCTAATTTAGAAAATTCTTGGATCGCCCGAAGCCGTTTCCGCGCTGCTGGGCTGAGGCTGCCCTTATTTTTATAAAACAGCCAGGCATGGGCTTGAATTCCTGCACGACCTACCCGACCTCGTAACTGATAAAGCTGGGATAAACCAAACTTCTCAGAGTCTTCAATCAGGATGGTGTTTACCCGAGGAATATCCAATCCCGATTCAACAATGGTGGTGCAGACTAACACGTCTGCCTCCCCATTTCCAAAGGTCAGCATTGTGCTTTCTAGTTCGCCCTCTGCCATTTGACCGTGGGCGATCGCCAGCCGCACTCCCGGCACCATTTCCCGAATTTTTCCAGCAATTTCTTCAATCCCTTCCACCCGAGGCACCACGTAAAAAATCTGTCCGCCCCGATCCAGCTCCTGACGAATTGCCGTTCGAACCGCCTCTTCGTTATAGGGCGACAGGTGGGTTTGAATGGGACGGCGGGACGGCGGCGGCGTGGTAATCAAACTCATTTCCCGAATTCCCGACAGAGACATATACAGAGTTCGGGGGATTGGCGTAGCGCTTAAAGTTAGAACGTCTAGATGAGTTTTTAGGGCCTTGATTTTCTCCTTTTGATTAACCCCGAATCGCTGCTCTTCATCAACAACCAATAGTCCTAAGTCTTTGAACTTAACGGTTTTTCCAAGGATGGATTGTGTGCCCACCACAATATCGATTTCGCCAGCCAGTAATTGCTTATGAATCTCCTTCTTTTCTGATGCCGTTCTAAAGCGATTCAATAGGGCAATCTTAATGGGGTAGGGCGCAAATCGCTCCTTCAGGGTGTGATAGTGCTGCTGGGTAAGAATCGTTGTCGGTGCTAACAAGGCGCACTGTTTATCAGAGGTTACAGCTTTGAAAATTGCCCTTACAGCCACCTCAGTCTTACCAAAGCCCACGTCGCCGCATACCAGACGATCCATGGGGCGATCGCCTTCCATATCTAGCTTTACTGACTGCACAGCCTTGAGCTGATCGGGTGTGGGCTGATAGGGGAACGACTCTTCCATTTCCTGCTGCCAGGGCATATCGGAGGGGAAACGGAAACCGGTTTGTTCTGCTCGCGCGGCGTAAAGTGCCAATAAATCAACGGCGACTTTTTTGATGCTTTTCTGAACTTTTTTCTTGGTTTTTTCCCAAACCTTTCCAGACATTTTATGGAGCTGGGGTTTGCCTTCGCTGGTCTTGCGAAATCGCGATAAAACTCCCACTCGATCTGCTGCAATTCTTAGCAAACCATCGGCATATTTAAGGACTAAATATTCCCGCGTTTCATTGCTAATGGTTAGGGTTTCCAACTTAATAAATTGCCCTACCCCATGGCTGCGGTGGACCACATAATCACCAGGGCTTAGCTTATTGGGATCAATTTGTTTTGACGCCGCCCTTCGTCGCTTTCGTACGTAGCTGGGTGTTGCCAGGGTGTGCTGACCATAGAACTCGCGATCGCTAACAACAGCAATACGAAATGTGGGCAACTCAAAGCCTTCTAATTCTGCCAAACCCGAATACTTAACGGCGGTGGCGACGTGCTGATTTTGGCAGCGTTCGATCGCCGGAAAATCTTTGATGCTGGGGATAAACTGCGCAGGGCAATCATGCTCTTGCAGCAGGGCAACGGAGCGGCTGGGCTGGGCAGAAACGAGCCAAACCTTGCTTTTTTTATCCAATTCTCCCCGCACCATTTCCGCTAGCTTGCCGAACTGATGGGGCATGGCAGGCAAGGTTCGAGCGGCAAGGTTAACGGGCGTTGGTGGATTTTCAACAGGCAATTTATCTGTGCCCCCATCTGTCGCCAATTCCGATAGATAGAGCTTGAAAAATTCCTGGGGAGCAGTATTGATCGCCAATAAAAGATCTGAGAAATAGCGATGAATTTTGACAACCTTTGCCGGTGAATCTCCCCTATTTTCCCCATCAGAAACCGACTCGAAATGGTCGTCAACGTGCTCTGCCCAGCGATCGCCGTGAGCCATACATTGCTCCAGCTCATCGATCGCGATCGTCGTTCCCTCTGGCAAATAATCCAATAGCGACGCCGGTTCCTTAAACGCTGCTCCTAAGAACTGATGCCATCCCTCCGACTGTAAAGGCTCCTCATCCTCCTCACTTTCCGGCACCAGCGGCAGCTCCAACGCCCCAGCAATCATCGGCGCGAAACCCATTGGCGTCAGAATTACCTGCTCAATAGCATCCAAGGTGCGCTGATTACCGGGGTCAAATTCGCGGATTTTTTCCAGCTCGTCGCCAAACCATTCCAATCGCACCGGCAATTCCGACGACACCGGAAAAATATCAATAATGTCTCCCCGCTGACTCCACTGCCCCTCCGCCTCCACCAGCGTGGTGCGCTCATAGCCCAACGTCGCCAGCCGCCGCCCCAAATCCCGTAAGTTCCACTCCGCCCCGGTGGTCAACGGCAAACAATTTTTCTTAAACACTTCTACTGGCGGCAAATGGGGCTGTAGCGATCGCTCCGTCGCCACAATTACCGTTCCCTTCAGCCCGCCGTCCGTCTTCGCCCCGGTCACCAAATCCGCCAAAATCTGCAACTGTCCCCAGGTCAGCTCCGACTCTGGATCAAAGGGCTCGTAAGGAGACGCCTCGGTGGTGGGATAAAACTTCACCGCATTCCAGCCCATCGCCTCTAGCTGCACCGCCCAGCGCCCCGCCTCTTCCAGGGTCGCTGTAACTACCACCATGGGCAACTCGCGACTTTGCGCCAATGCTGACGACACCAATCCTTTCACCAGCCGCGATGCCCCGGTGAAATAAAGCTGATTCTGTCGCTGCCAACGGGTTAAAAATTCGTCGGTGAGGGGCGATCGCTTGAGGGTGTGAATCAGGGAAGAAAAAGCCATAGCCTGCGCAGAATGGTAAAGAGCGGATTGGGCAAGGTGGCTTATGATTGTATCGATTTTTTGGCAATGAGTTGCGGTGGTGATTCCTTCACCGGGTCAGGGTCGCGATCGCCCAAACCTGTTCTAAGCAAAGTCACTAAGCCTATTCAAACAGTATTTGAAGTACCTTGATTTTCTCTTGAACGTAGGCACAGAAATTGACTTCAGCGTTAACTTCATCGTGTTCTGCTTCTGCCAGAAACTGATATGGATCGTCCTTCTTTACCCATTCAAAAGTTGGGCTGGATTCGCGTTCTTGATAGGCTCCATCCTGTAACTGAAAAATTCTTAGATGCAGACCGTCATAGCGCCAAAATTCAGAGATTTCCATGGCGGCATAGAGACGGTTTTTATCGATATCGGTATGAGTAATATCTACTTCTACAACTAGGTCAGGCGATGGATCCTGGTCAAACTTGACCTCGCGACTGGCTACAAGAGGTTGATTTTGAATGTAATATGCACAGTCTGGTTCTGAACCGCAATTTAACTTTTCACGATCCATCGTCGTTGGGCCCATCGTTTTCACTTTCATTCCCATTTCCACAACGAGGATGATGATAAATCGCTCGATTAGGCGTAAGGCGAATTCATGATTTTCTAAGGGGACGGTGATTTCTAGGGTTCCGCGATCGTA
>JBCCTE010000343.1:0-4299 GCA_039198915.1 Cyanobacteria bacterium P01_D01_bin.73
CCAACCGAAATTGCCCTGAGCGCACCAAGATATTCTCCACTTTGGAAATGGTTCGACACACCGTTGCTTCAGAGACCCCGAAGTCTAGAGCGATATGGAATTGAGTGCGATATTCTCGCCAATATTGGAAGGTCAACACCAGTTGATCTTCAACGGATAAGCGGTTTTGCCCGCCTCGCTTGCCCTGGCGCTCAAGGGAGGGGCGCAGGACATCCACCATGGCGTGGAAGGTCGTTCTATCGACACCACACCATCGGCGGAATTGGGAAGGAGGGAGTTGATTGAGATCGTCGTCATGCACAGCTGACTCAGAAGATTGGTTCTCCTGGTCTACCTCTTCTGTCGCGATTCATGCAAGAAGTCTAATAGCTTAGTGCAACAACCCGCCCCGCGATCGCCCCAGTCCAACAATCGTTTTGCTCAATCCCTAGTACTGAACGTATACAGCGGCAAGATGATCAAGATTGATGATGCTTCAGCAGTGCATTAGGAGCCGAATTGATTGCATCGGTGTTGAGGTTCCCAAAGTACTGTCTGCCATTTTCCATGACGTGCCTCATCATTTCCCATTCCTGCAACGCCCAAAATAGTTCAGCCTGAAGCCCCTACTAAGCTTCCTGATTTGGCAGACGCAGGGGAATTTCCACGAAGAATGCTGAGCCTCGCCCTGACTCCGATTGGCACCAAATTTGTCCCTGATGATTTTCCACCACGATTTGATAGGCGATCGCCAGCCCCAGCCCTGTGCCTTGACCGACGGGCTTAGTCGTAAAAAAGGGATCAAAAAGCTGGTCCCGCACGTCCTTAGGAATACCGGTGCCATTATCCCGAATACACACCTGGATTTTGGGGCATGGCACTACCCTTACCGGCGGAGAACCGTAGGAACCAGACTCAGGCTCATCGGCAGTCTGTGTGGAATTCCGTTGGGTTTCTTGCTCGGCAAGCTGGGCTGCTTGCAGCGCCTCTTGTATTTTCAGCTCCTCCGTTGTGTGCAAGTCTGGCGCGTGAGGATCTCCATCCATCTCGTCTGATGCCGTTTCGAATAATCTTGTGGTGATCGCAATTTGCCCCGTCCAGCCGACGCTATTCCCTTGGCCTTTGCACTGCGTTTTGTACTGATCTTCTAGCGCCTCGATGGCGTTGCTCAGGATATTCATAAAGACCTGATTTAGCTGTCCCCCGTGGCAAACCACCGGCGGCAGTTTGGCGTAGTCCCGCACAATTGCAATGCCGCCAAAGGTCGGAGTTGCCTTCAGGCGATGCTGCAAAATCATCAGCGAATCCTCAATGCCCTCGCGCAGTTCCATCGGCGTCATGCCAGCACGATCAAACCGGGCAAAATTCTTGAGTGACAGTACGATTTGCCGGATTCGCTCCGCGCCAATTTGCATGGAATCCAGCAGCTTGCCAAAATCCTGGCGCAGAAAGTTGATATCTAGTCGGTCCTGAATTTCAGCGATCGCCGCCGGAGGCTCAGGACACGCCGCCTCGTAAGCGTCCACCACGTCGGACAATTCCTGAAGATACTGGCTGGCGTAGGTCAAATTGCCGTGGATAAACGCCACCGGATTATTCACCTCGTGGGCAATTCCTGCCACCATCTGCCCCAGCCCGGACATTTTCTCCGCCTGAATCAGGTGCGTTTGGGTGGACTTCAAATTCTTCAGCGCTTGGCTTAGCTCCTTCGCACGATCCTGCGCCTGGCGAGCCGCCCCTTTTGCCTGGGCATAGAGCGCTGCCTGATCCAACGCCGTCGCTACCTGGTCACCGATGCCCCGCAATAGCTCCAAATCGCTGGCGGGCCAGGGACGATGATCCCCCAGTTGGGCGCACACCAGGGCGGCGCAGTTATTGCTCTCGCGCCCCTGAATGCAGGCGATCGCCACAGAGGTTAACCCCAGCTTTTTCATCAGCGGGTCTAATATCGGCGGTGATGCTTCCCCGTAGCCGTCGTAGTTCAAAATTCCAAAGTGCAGCAGTGCCGGCCATAGCGCCGCCAGGGGACCGCTCAAAAGTGAAACGGCGGGGGCGGGAATATTCTCGTGCAGGGTAGTGGCAGCAGTCTCGGTCCAAAAGGACGTTTCCCGAGGGTGTTGAGAGGGCCGAATCGGCTTGGGATGGTAGTGCCAAACGCCGCAATAGTCCACCGAAAGCAGCGATCGCACTTCACTTACCGTCGTATTCAACACCGCCCTTACATCGAGGGAACTGCGAATTTCCCCAGCTAGCTGTAGCAGCAGCGTTTCTCGGCGCGACAGCAGGGCCCGACGGGCGCGATCGCGATCAATCGCCACCGCAAAGGCATGGGTCATCCATGCCAACACGTTGCGCTCCACCGCCATCAGCCGCTGCCCAGTCATCACCACCAGCACCCCCACCAGGGAATCCTCAGACACCAGCGGAAATCCCGCAAAGGCGGCAATGCCCTCCCGGCGAAACCATTCCCGTTCCACCGCCGGAATATCCTCCAGCACCTGGTGAGTAACCTGGCTCCGTCGCCGCCGCGCTAGCTGCCCCACCACGCCGATGCCCATGGGAATTCGCCCTGGAAAATCCACCGTAAAACTATGCTGCCCCGCCGAAGCGCACATATTCAAGAGCTGGGTGTTGGGGTCGTACTGCCACACCCGAACAAATCGCGCCGGCAGGTACTGTGACACCTTTTGACAGCAGGTTTCCAATACCGTTGCCAGCGCCCCCCCCGCCGCCAAGGTGCGACCGATTTCCGCCTCCAACTCCGCTAGGCGCGATCGTTCCATCAACGCCCGCTCCGTTTGCTCCCGCTCTCGAATGTCGTAGCAGTTAACCACCAGCCCCTGCACCGTGTTGTCCTCCAGCAGGGCGGTGACTGTCGCGTTAAACATGCACCAGCTACCGTCGGCGTGGCGCACTCGATAGCCCGATAAATATGCTGGCATCGCTGGTGTGGCGATCGCCTGTCCCATCACCTGCTGTACGGCCGGGCGATCCACCGGATGCACATACCGATCCGCCGGCAGCCCCCGCACGTCGTCGATGGAATAACCTAAAACCCATTGGCAGGCGGGATTAACGTAGCGGAAATTCCCTGACGCGTCCAAAATTACCACCACGTCTACCGCTCGGCTGGCTGGAGTCCTCTCCTTATCCGTCGACACAACCGCCCCAGAACCATTGGATGCTGAGGGCGCCGAATCTGAACCCGGCGGCAAGTCCTTCGGGTCTGTCTGCTCCTGTCCGGTAAGTTTCATCGCGATCGCCCTATGCTCTTACACCCTGATGCGCCCCCAATGGGACCAGTCCTCTCGAACGGCCTAATCGACATCGGCAACGCTTTGCTACACCAGTCTCTTTCACATGAGTGTCTGGTTCAAGGACTATCGAAGTAATCTTTAATTCACTGGGCTAGTCTATCGGTGCGTCTGCTTCAATCATGTACCGGTTATTAGTTTAATTCCGAAAGACAGCGATGGCGTGGTTTGGGGACCGGCGATCGCCATTTTTTGCGCCCTAATTCCACGCCATCCCGAGACCTTACGATTCCGCAACATTGCAATCGCCAGGACTCAATCGCTAAGTATTGATCAGGTATAGAATTTATCCCTGATCTGTCCCTATCTTACCCCTGTAATCGGGTAGGCAAGCAATCTCCGCGCAGCAGATCATCAACCGTTTCCCGCTTCAGAATCACGTTGGCTTCTCCATCGTTCACCAGAACCGCAGCCGGACGCGGCACTCGATTGTAGTTAGATGCCATGCTGGCGTTATAGGCACCCGTCGCCAAAACCACCAACACATCACCCGTCTCCAGCGGCGGCAATTGGGCATCGGGAATCACAACGTCTCCCGACTCACAGTGCTTACCGGCAACGGTGACCGTTTCAGAAAAAGTCGCCGACATGCGATTGGCAACCACCGACCGATACAGAGACTGGTAGGTAATGGGACGAGGATTATCGGACATGCCGCCGTCTACAGAAACGTAATTGCGGATGCCGGGGACTGTCTTTTTGCTGCCAACTTTATAAGCGGTGACGCAGGAAGACCCCACCAGCGATCGCCCCGGCTCGCACAGCAACTTCGGCAGGGCCACGCCGTACTTTTCGCAGGCCGTCGTTACGCTTTGGATCACTACCTCAGCCCACTCGCGAATACTCGGGGGATCGTCCTGTTCTGTGTAGCGAATCCCCAAGCCGCCGCCCACATTTAGCTCCGCCACCGGTAGCCCACGCTCCTGCGCCTTCTTAAACCAGGACACCAGCACCTCGCCCAAATCGCCGTGGGGCTGCAGTTCAAAAATTTGCGAGCCAATGTGAG
>JBCCTE010000344.1:0-4298 GCA_039198915.1 Cyanobacteria bacterium P01_D01_bin.73
CCGACCCCGGCGCACCCAAAATCAACAAGCGCCCCCCAATGGCATCCCGGTCAAACACCTCCACAACGGGCATATCCGCCGTGCAATGCACCGCCGCCGCACTCCCCTCCTTCACGTCATATTCCCAAGGGGACACCACCTGGCTCGGGTCTTCCCGCTTATCCAACTCGATGTAAACCCGATTGTGCAGCGCAAACTCCTGCCGCCCCGCCACCTCCGTCTTCACCGCATCCAGCAAGATAGCTTCAACGCGATCGCGCGGCTTCGGCGGTGGAGGCGGCGGCGCAACCCCAAAATTCTGCGTCAGATTTTGCACATTCATCTGAGCGTTATCGTTCAGATTATTGCCTTGCTGATTCCGAGAATTATCAAACTGCTGCGAATCGGTCATAGGTGAGCAATGGGCAAACACTGCCCCCATTCTAAGCACCCGCCCCTCGCTATGATTTAAACAACAGCGGTTCCCGGAAGTAGCCACCGACCCAAGATGCTGACCTACACCATCGACCTCAACCCCTTCGTTCAATTGAGCGATCGCCAGTTCGAGCAACTGTGCGAAAACCACCCCGACATCAAATTTGAACGAAACTATCGAGGAGAGCTAATCATCATGTCCCCCACTGGCGGCGAAACCGGCAACCGCAATGTCGAACTATCGGCAGATTTTGTGGTGTGGAATCGCCGCACAAAGCTGGGCTATCTATTCGACTCGTCCACCTGTTTCAAGCTGCCCAATGGCGGCAATCGATCGCCCGACCTCTCCTGGATTAGTCGCGATCGCTGGGAAGCCCTGAGCAAAGAAGATCGGGAAAAATTTCCGCCGATCTCCCCTGATTTTGTCCTCGAACTGAAATCTCCCAGCGACAATATCAAGGACCTGCGGGACAAGATGGTGGAGTATCAGGATGCGGAGGTAAAGCTAGGGTGGTTGATTGATCGCCAGGCGCGGACGGTGGAAATTTATCGCGCAGGACAGGAGCCAGAGTTGCGCGATCGCCCCACCAAAATCGACGGCGAAGACGTATTGCCTGGCTTTGAGCTGGACCTAAGTATTGTTTGGTAGCGGCGTTAGGTTTTGGTTTTGCGCAGATTATCGCCAGTCCAGCCAGTGCATAGCCAAATCAGCGATCGCACCTGATCACGCCACACTTTCTCCTTGGGTTCCGGCGGGCGCCCCGATGGTACCGCTACCGGTTTGACGGTGATGCCGCGACTGCCGAAGACAATTTGGGCGATCGCCATAGCGCGGGGCATATGGTCGTCGGAGGTGACTAAATATATGGATTGGATTTTGAGGCGATCGAAGTCGTCCACTAGGGTCGTGAAGTTGGTCACCGTATCGACGGCGCGATAGTCCAGATGGAGGCGCTGATCGTCGATTTTGGCGGGGCGAAACACGTGGTGGCGTACGTAATCTTCTGGCGTGCCCGATGAGACCCAGACGGGGAGGTTGGGATATCTAGCGGCGAGGTTGGCGGCTTCCCGTTCGCGCGAAATCGAGCCGCCCAACACAAAAATTGCGTCTGGCTCTGAGGATCGTGCTCCGTCAGAAAATAATTTATCCATCGCTCTGGTGCCGATGAGTGCGCCGACAAATGCCATCAAAACAAAACGGCGACGAAAGCGACGGGGAGCAGTTCGGGTACGAGATCCCATGGCGTTATAAAACAGCCCCGTTACGCTGCAAGATCACCATACTGTCGCCGACGACGGGGCTGCGGGCTAAAGTGACGCCGTCGATGCTGGTGATTTCTAACTTATCAAAGTTCAAATTCAGCGATCGCCCAAACAAATCCGCCGCCAACCGGTCCTGTTCCAGCGCCGTCAAATCAAACCACTGGTCAGTATCAAGTCGCACCAGCAAACGCCCGCGTCGAAAATCCGCCTGAATCGACTGCACAATCCCCAAATCGCCATAGCGCTGCGCCGTTTCTACCACCTGTCCTTGGATCGCCGCAATCAATGTCTGCTCCGGCGTCATTTCCAAAATCGGCTCATCCAACTCCTCCGCCCCATCATCCAAAGCCAGCTCCGACGACTCAGCCTCATTCCCGTCGCCATCAATCTCCGCCAACTCTTCCGCCAAATCCTCATCCGACGCGCCAGACTCTTCCGCAGTGGAAACACTTTCAGGCGTAACTTCCGGCTCCGGCGTAATCTCAACCACGTCCGGCAACTGCGGCGCTTCCGGAATTTCCGGTTCCGGCGTCACGGCAACGGGCGGCTCTTGGGGAACTTGGGCGATCGCCGGTTCAGGCACCTTCGCTGGCTTAGGCAAAATATCGCCCACCACCGACCAGCCGCCAATCACAACAATCGTCGCCACAATCAATCCCAAATTACGATCCGAAATCCTTCGTAGCTGGGTTGGCAGTAGCGATCGCAAATTCAACAGCACCTGCCGCCAGGTTCGGCGCAAGGGCGTCAGCCGCTCCAGCTCCTCGTTTGAAATAGTCAGGCGATCGCCCAGGGAATTGGCCGCCCCCGGTCGCTGGCGAATATCCTCCGCCTCCAGCTCCACAATCACCCAGTTCAAAAGCTGCACAAGCCCTTTCAAAAGCCGTGCCAGCGATCGCCGAATCGGTCCCGGCGGTACCATTTCAATCGCCGACGCCCCAGCCGGTACTCTTTCTACTTGGCTTTCTTCCGCTGCATCCCCGTCACCGAAAACATCCTCCACATCGCGCCAATCTTCTGAGTCGTAGGTCTCGAGCTCAGAATTTTCGACAGCGGAAATTTCATCAGCAATTTCAGCCGCAAACTCCCTAGATTCATCAGATTCATCTGCGACCTCTTCATCTGCAAGATCTTCAGGTTCAGAATCCTCGGCTTCAGGGGCTTCAGGCACAGAAACTTCAGATTGCTCAGCCCCATCTTGCTCAGCAACGTCGTCCCTTGCGCTTTCATCCTCTTCAATTTCGACTTCTTCACCCCCTTCAAATCCATCCTGCTCAGATTCATCTTGCTCTGAGTCTTCCAAAGCTTCAGACTTCAGACCGGGCCATTTAGGCTTCGCTAATAACTGCTCTGTTTCCTCAGACTGCTCAATGACGTCTTGCTCAATGACATCTTGTTCGGTGGCGTCCGAAGGTTCGAGGACAGATGGTTCTGATTCGGGTGGCTCTGGGGGCAGCTGGGGATCAGACGACATGGCAGTGCAGAACTATAGATGACGCTAGTAAACGGGGTGATTGGGGTGATTAGGAAGAATTAACGCAGGACTTGCCGGGTATGGCACCACCATAGGAGACAATAGGGGGCGATCGCCAACGGGAAGGGACCATGAAGAAGCTCATTAAAGGGCTACGCAAATTTCAGTCAGATTATTACAATTCGAACCAAAGCTTTTTCGAACAGCTTGCCCAAGGTCAAAGTCCCCGTGCGCTGTTTATTTGCTGCTCCGACTCCCGCGTTGATCCCGAGCTGATTACCCAAGCAGAGCCCGGCGAAATTTTCGTAATTCGTAACGCTGGAAACATCATTCCGCCCTACGGTTCCGCGAACGGCGGTGAGGGTGCAACGTTGGAGTACGCGATCGAGGCGTTGGGCGTCAAGGATGTTGTGGTGTGCGGTCATTCCCACTGCGGCGCAATGAAGGGGCTGCTGAAGCTGAAGGAGATTGAGGAGAAATTACCCTTGGTATCTCGCTGGTTGGACCATGCCGAGGCGACACGGCGAGTGGTGATGAATAACTATAGCGCCTGCACCTTTGAGGACTTGCTAGAAATTGCCGTCGCTGAAAATGTGCTGACCCAGGTGGACCATTTGCGGACCTATCCAGTGGTTCGCGACAAGCTAAATCGCGGTGAACTGCGACTACACGGCTGGGTCTACGAAATTGAAAGCGGCAAGGTTTACGCCTACGATCCGACGATTCACGAGTACGTTGAGCCTGATGCCGTAGCCCCAACTCCAAAACCTAGCTACGTGTTGTCCAATTACCATTCCAAGAGTTGCACTTGGCTGCCGGCGGAACAGGGCGATCGCATCTACCGCGGCTCCGGCTACTAAGTCTTTACAGGCAACTTTCAAACAGCAGTAGACCGCACAGACCTTTCTCAACTTTCTCAAAAGTCCCCTTCACGGCTCAGTCCATGGAGGGGACTTTTTGAAGCTTTTACGAAGTTGCCAACGAAAAAGCCTGAGTTTAAGAAGATTCAGTGAAGATCCCGGCTGGGGGGTTATCCGCACCGAAAGCGTTATGTAGTATACAAACGCTGGAAACCGCGATATGGCGTTAGCTTTTCGTCAATAAATTGCGATTACTGGCTCAGCGAAGTGACAACCGCTTTGCAATC
>JBCCTE010000345.1:0-4292 GCA_039198915.1 Cyanobacteria bacterium P01_D01_bin.73
ATTAGCTCCAGGGTCGCCAACGGCGGGCGTTTGCCAATTTCCTCGCGGAACTGCACAAGACCGTGGGCCAGCGGAAAATGGTGGGGCAGGTAGAGGAACCCAAGCTTATGATTTTCCAAGTGGTGGTGCACTTCGTCGAGGCTGAGCGATCGCCAGTCCACCCCCAGCGCCGACCAAATATCCACCAGCGGTAGCCCATACTTACTGGGCATTCGCGCGCCCCCGTGCAATAGCGTTGGATAGCCCGCCGCTGCCATGGTCAAAGCAACGCCAACGCCCAGCGGGAAGGTGCGCGATCGTCCATCGTAGGCGGTGCCAAAAATGCAGACGGGCTTATCTGAAGCGATCGCCGGCACCGTTGGCCCTAGCTCATCAAAGGCATCCAACATTCCCGCCAGCTCCTCAGACGTTGGGCGGCGAATCCGATGGGCAATCAGAAACGCACCGATTTGGGCCGGCGTCGCCTCCTGCTCCAACATCAAAATTAGCGCCCGCTTAGCCTCTTCCCGGCTCAGGTTCTTGCCCGTGTGGGGGCCACTGCCAATTTTCATTAGCAGTTCGCGAAAAACACCGCTCATCTGTACTTTACCGATCCCTAGTAACGCAGTGTTCACTGTAAGCCCGTTTCACAGACTCCACGGTGCAAGTTCTGTTCTTTCTAAAGTTGGGTTAATCAAGCGTGACCCGCTGACCAATTCCCCAAATCCTAGGGCGCGCCGTCGGTTCAGGGTTCCACAATCCATCGCAGCAGGACCGCCGCAAAACCGCAAAACAACAGGAACCCATGACAACGTGCCTGACAAAGTGCCTAGGAAGTCGTTTATTTGGGACCGTATTTGTGACCGCTACCAGTAGCCGTTCCCTAGCCTTGGCTGGCAGAAGCAGCAGCTTGTTCCGCCTCAGACGGGTCCGTAACGCTAGCATCTCCACCGGTGATCAACCGAGCACCGCGTCCCTTGGTGAAATAGTTCCAGCCCCACTGTAATAGCACCACCAGTTTGTTATCGAATTCAATTAGGTAGTAGATGTGGGCAAAAATCCAAACAAACCACGCCAGCGGTCCCGAGAATTTCAGGAACTTCAGGTCAGCCACGGCAGAATTACGCCCAATTACCGCCATGCTGCCAAAGTCGCTATAGACAAACTGCGACATCTCTTTGCCGGCTTGGCGGGTCTTGATCAACTTCGCCACGTATTCCCCTTCCTGCATCGCCACCGGCGCAACACCGGGCAAGGGACGCTCGCCCTGGTGGGGGAAGTTCGCCAAATCACCTACCACAAAAATATTGGGATGACCCGGTATGCTCAGGTCTGGTTCTACGACCACTCGTCCGGCGCGGTCCAGTTCGGCTCCAGTGCGATCGCTCAGCACCTGCCCCAGCTTTGATGCCCGCACACCAGCGGCCCAAAGCACCGTCTTCGCCGACACCCACTCCGTGTTGTCCCCCTGTTTCAAGGACACGCCATTCTCCGTCACCTCCGTCACCAGCGCCTTAGTGCGAACGGTCACTTTCAGACTCTCTAGGGATTCTTGAGCATCAGCGGACAGGCTGGGATCATAGGGAGGTAGTACCCTGTCCATGCCCTCTACCAAAATGATTTTGGCTTGGGTGGTATCAATATTGGAAAAATCCTTGCTCATGGGACCGTGGGAAATCTCGGCGATCGCCCCCGCCAGCTCAACCCCAGTCGGTCCAGCGCCCACAATCACGAAGGTCAGCAGCGCCTTCTGGATTTCTGGATCAGTTTCCTGCTCAGCCTTCTCAAAGGCAGAGAAAATTCGTCGGCGAATTTCCAGCGCATCCTCAACGGTCTTCAAGCCAGGAGCAATATCCTTCCACTGGTCATTGCCGAAATAGTGGTGACTGCCACCGGTAGCTAACACCAGAGTGTCGTAGTCAACCTCGCCGTCATCGAGCACAACGGTCTGATTTTTGGGATTGATATCAACCGCCTTACGGTGGATGACTTTAGTATTCTTGTTCCGCCCCACAACCACCCGCAGCGGTGAAGCAATGTCGGCAGGGGATACGCTGCCGGTGGCAACTTGGTACAGCAGCGGCTGGAATAGGTGGAAATTGCGGCGGTCAATGATGGTCACGTCAACGTCAGCGCTGCCCAGTGCCTTAGCGGCATACAAACCACCGAAGCCTCCGCCGACAATCACCACCCGGTGACGTTGAGTCTTACTGGCGACGGCGGACTTTGCGGGGGAGGGGGTATTAGCCATAACTTTCAGCGTGTTCTGAAGGGTTCAGGTTTGGAATAGTAAGGAAGCGTTTTACCTATTACACCCAATGGGAAGAGTCGCGTGAGCGATCGCT
This sequence comes from Cyanobacteria bacterium P01_D01_bin.73, assembly GCA_039198915.1. Lineage (GTDB taxonomy): Bacteria > Cyanobacteriota > Cyanobacteriia > CACIAM-69d > CACIAM-69d > CALGDE01. The sequence continues at coordinate 2,325 of JBCCTE010000345.1, forward strand.
GAAGAATTAGTGATTAAGTTCAATGAATTTGCCTTGACTCCAGCACTGCCATACGGACAGTTTCAGCGGGTGATTTCAGGAATGGTCAATCTTACCCTTTTAAGCGTGCTTTCTAAAAGGGCACTGGTGCGGAAACGAAGGTTGCTTTGGGATGGAATGGGACTGAATATGTCAGCTATGCCCATCGTGACAACTTCGCCACAAATTTACGGTATTGCTTTTAACCGAAATTGTTTCCTGATAATTATTCCCCGACTTCAAATCCACCGCATGAGTCGACAATCACTGAAAGCTCTTATCCCAAGCAAAGTCTGAAGTCCCTTTCTCTGGGGAAGGGGGGCTTAGGGCGAGGACTTACCCAGGAAGTTTATTGATGTGCACGCCATGGTTTTAGCGCTTCAACTCGGAAGAATTACTCAGCTTTTTTCGGTCCGCCACCCATGCGAATTTCGGAGCAGAAGGAAGCCAGCGTCGGCTCGCCTTTTTCCGTGACGGTGCTGGTGCGCATCCGCAAGTTCGGGCTGGCAAACCACATCCGCTCGGTAATATCGCCGTTGGGCATGGGCAATACGAAAGTTAGGGCTTCATCTTCCCCAAGGGTGTAGGTGCCGGGGAGGGGCTGAGCTATACCGCTGCTGGTGGTGTCTGAGAGGACTTGACCCTGATTGGGCGCGTCGCCTTTCAGGAGGGCGATCGCCCCAGTTCCCAGCTCTTTCTTGGGAGAGGCGGCAATAATTGCTTCCCAGCGCAGTTTTAGGGCGATCGCTACTTGATCCGCAGCGACACCGTAGCGATCACACAGGGACTTAATGGCGGGATCATCGCTGGGAACAGCATCAACCCACAGGTCCGACTTCGCCAGGAACGATGTTTTTTGCTGCAAATCGTGGGTGGTTCGCTGGGAGAACCACTTGCCAGTAAACGTATCTAGAAATTCGTTGAGATCCATCGATGCAGCTCGCGGGGCAATGTCTATTAATTAAAAATCAGGAACGAGAAAATCAAAAACGGTGAGACGTTTTGAGGGGCGTTCTAAAATGTCGTTTTGAGTATTGAACCACGGAAGTCTAGCCCGTGGCGCGGTCCTGCAATCATCGCAATAGACCAAGCATTAGATCACCGAATCGACCTGTAGCTCTGGGTTTTGCTCTAGGCGATCCAGCGAAAGCTGCGCGGCCTGCTGCACTTGAGGGTGGGAATCCTTCAACATATATTTCACCGCTGACAGGCTCTTGGGCGAGGGCAAGTTCCCCAGCGCCTCCGCCAGCCGCTGACGCACTAACCAATCCTTCGCTTGGATAAACTCTAGGATGCTGTCCAGCGCTTCTATCGCCCCTACTTCTCCCAGGGCAGCGATCGACGCCTGGTGCAAAATCACCTCGTCACTTTCCAGCCCGGACATCAACGCCTCCCGCGCTCGAGGATCCTGTAAATTCCCCAGGGACACCGCCGCGCTAAACCGCACCAGCCAGTCCGTGTCCTCGTAAAAAATCTGAATCAGCGGCTCCAGCGCCTTCACGTCCCGCAGGTAACCTAAAGCTCCCGCCGCCGCCGCGCGAATGCTGTAATCGTCGTCCCCCAGCAAATTCACCAGTAGCTCGAAACACTCGTCGGTAGGCTTCAGCCCCAGGGCAAAAACTGCCATGCCCCGCACTTGCAAGTTTTCGTCATCCAGCACCTTGCGGATCAGCGGCACGGCCTCTTCCGCCTCCACGTCCCTAAGGGCTGCCAGCGCGAGGAGGCGATCGCGACTATTGATGCTATCAAGCTGGGTTGAAAGTTCCTGGAGATCCGGTACTGCCATTGTCTGAAAGGTGGTTTTAAAAAATAATTTGTGATGGCGAGTCGGCGCAAAGGCAGTGAATTTGCGGGCTTTAAAAATCAATTTGTGAAACTAATTTTCTGAAGTCCCCTAAAAAACTTGCCTGAAAATTCGCTTAAAAATCAAAGGGTTTTGAAATTATCGGC
>JBCCTE010000346.1:0-4277 GCA_039198915.1 Cyanobacteria bacterium P01_D01_bin.73
CCGCCTTGAGCTTGTCCTCGTGCGCCTCCACCTTTTCCTTTAGCTCGCGATAATCCTTCTCCCGTTCCGCCAGCGCCTCCTCCCGCGTTTCCCAATCCCGCTCCCGCACTTCCCGCGCCTCATCTAGCTCGCGATATTGGGTCGCCCGCTCCGCATCGTACTGCTCCTTATCCAAACCGCGCTCCAGCTTGAGCTGATACAAATACTCCTCCGTCGATCGCTCACGGTTGGTCACATAATCGCGATCGCGCTCTGCCAACGTACGCCGATGCTCCTCCTGTTCCATCTGCCAAGCTTTACGTAGTTCTGCCAGCTCCTCCTCCAGGGTTTCGCGCTCCTCCTCAAAGGTTTCCGCAAAGGCCTTGGCGCTATCTTGGTATTCCTGCACCAGGGATTCCAGAGTGTCATCCGTCATTTCTGTGAGTTCGTGCAAATCTTCCAACTGCTCACTTTCTTCGGACACCTCCCCCTGCAAATCCCGCAAGCCGATCGCATCACGGGTCAAGGTTTCCGACAGTTGTCCGATGGTGCCGTTGGTACGATTTTGCAGCCCCGTCAACTGCTCAATCATCGCCGCCACATCCAGCGCGTCATCCAATGTGGTGGCAACGCTCTTGGCGGTTGGTGCAACGGCAACAGCAGCTTTGGCAGGTGCTTTTAACGCAGTTTGCAAATCTTGCTTGGTCAGTTTTAGTTCGGCTTCAATGACGGCTTTTTCCTTCGCCAATTGGTTGTAAGCCGCCAGGATTTCAGCTTTGGTATTGCGATCGCTGGGTTTCTTAGCCATGGGGAATCTGGCCGCGCCATAAACGCGGTTTTAAAGTGTGCGATGTGGAGAATCCTGTAACTTAAGAGTGATTAGGGTCGAGCTAATTAACCACCCTGTTTAGCGAATGCCTGGGTCGCCAACTGTCGAGCCTGCTGGGTTGCTTCCTGTAGGCGGTTGGTGATGGCGGTAATTTGTGCCGTTTGCCGCTCAATATCCGTCTGTAGCGTGGAAATCTCCACCTCAAAGGTTTGCTGCGCCGCTTCCCAGGTTTTTTCCACCAGATCTGCCTTGACCTTGGCATCACGGTTCACCTCTGCGATCGCCTCATCCCGCGCCTTATTAAACGCCGCCTTTAACTCGTCCTCAAAGCCCGCCGCCTTCTCGCGATTCTCATCCCACTCCGTTTGGTGATCAGTTAAAAACTGCTCCCGTTCCGCCCAATCCTTGCCCTTCTCTCGCTGCAATTTCGCCAGATCCGCCGTCTGGTCCCGCTGTGCCTGGGCAAATTTATCCGCCGCAATCTGCCGCTGACGCGATCGCTCGTAATCAAAATTCGCTACCTCCTGCTGCCGGGTCGCTGTCCCCCGCTCCGATTCCTTCGCCACTCGCCCATCGAAGTCTGTCTGTTCCCGCTCCCAAGCCTTGCGCTTCTGGGTCATTTCCAGCTCCAGCGATCGCCGCGCTTCGGAAACGGTGTCATTCAACTCCCGTCGCCGCTCCTGCTGTTCCTGCCGTAGCAAATACAGCGCATCCGCCACCGTCCGCACCTTGCGCAACTCTTCAAGCTGCTGCGCTTGAATCACCGTCGCCCGCTGCAAATCCCGCTGCTTATCCGCCTCTGCCTGCAAGCGGTCCGCCAGACTGGTCACCGTATCGCCAAACTCCAGCTGCAAATCTGCCAGCCCTCGAACGATCGCATCAGGCGTATAGTCCGCAACGGTTTCCAGCAGCCGACCATCTTCCTCGCGCTCTGCCTCCTCTTCTTTCGTTGTGACCTCATAGGCGCGACGCTTCTGTTCAATCAACACCGCCTGGAATGCTTGCATTAGACGGACGCGCGGATCGTTGGCGGCAACATCCGTCGTTTTGGTGCGGGCTTGAGTCATGACCGGCTCCCAAGAATTATGAAGTTGGCAAAATTAGTGAATTTACAAAGCTCACAGACAGAGCTTTGACGAACAAAAAAAGTAAACTGGCGATCGCGAAAATATCAGCCCAAAATTAACCTGCAAAGAAATGGCTGTAATCGCTTAATCATAATACTTTTAGTTTTCTGTTCTATATTCTAATTATAGCAAATTTTGAGCCCAAAAGCACGGGTTTTTCGGGGGTTTTGAGGCTGATTTTGGCGGTAAATTTGGGCGATCAAGACGGTGATCAAATCAGAGAAATTTCCAGCAGGAAATTGGTGTCGTAATCCAGGCTGAGCATTTCCAATTCAGGCATCAGCTCAAGCAATTTGGACGCGATTTGCAAGCTTCTGCGAGCTGTAGACGTAGGGACGCAAAGCTATACAATTGGGGCGCTAAATTTGCCATTCCCGTTTCGAGGGCTAAACCCGTGTTGACCGTTGCCATCCCCAAAGGTTCTCTCCTAAAAGACAGCATTGCCTCCTTTGCGGCGATCGGTCTCGATTTCAGCGCGTTTTTGGAAAAGGGTAACCGGCAGCTCCAAGTAGTGGATCCCACTGGTCAAGCCAAGGCGATGCTGGTGCGTAACGGCGATGTGCCGGTGTACGTAGAGTCGGGGCAGGCCCATGTGGGCATTGTGGGTTACGACGTGATTCGCGAGAAGAAGCCCCAGGTGGCGCAAATTTTAGACCTGGGTTTTGGCGGATGTCGCCTATCGGTGGCGGTGCAGAAATCCAGTCCCTATCGTTCTGCCCTTGATTTGCCTGCCCACAGCCGTGTGGCATCAAAGTTTGTTCAGTGTGCCCGCGATTACTTTCGATCGCTAGATCTCCCCGTCGATATCGTTCCCCTCTACGGCTCGGTGGAGCTGGGACCGATTACCGGTATGTCTGAGGCGATCGTGGACCTGGTGGCGACCGGAAAAACCCTCCAGGAGAACGGACTAATTGAAACGGATATTCTGTTTGAAACCACTGCGCGGGCGATCGCCCATCCCCTGAGCTACCGTCTCAATACCTACGGACTGAGCGATCGCCTCAATGCTCTCCGTGATTACTTGCAATCAGCGGCATAAAACCTGACTAAAGCAATTCCAAACTCCATACATTGGGTATGATTAGCTATGGATTTCGCCGCCTCTGGAATTTTGCAGCTTATGCAGCGGAGGCAACCCCAGGGAAACCATTGCATCGATCCAATTAGCCACACCTCAATCAGCTACACCTAAGTAATCCATGGCATCCATTCGCGAGCTTCATCAGCAACTGGTATCCAAAGAGCGATCGGCTGTTGAAATTGCCCAAGAGGCTCTGACCCATATTGAAAAAACGGAGCCATCGGTTAAGAGCTTTTTGGCGGTGACCGCAGACCATGCCCTAGCTCAGGCGAAGCAGGTCGATGAAAAAATTGCGGCGGGCGAAGACATTGGACAGCTAGCCGGAATTCCTATCGGTATTAAGGACAATATGTGTACCAAGGGGGTGAAGACCACCTGTGCGTCCAAAATGCTCGAGAATTTTGTGCCGCCCTACGAGTCCACGGTGACCCAGAAGCTAATTGACGCTGGAGCCGTGATGGTGGGCAAGACCAACCTGGATGAGTTTGCCATGGGCAGCTCCACGGAAAATTCTGCCTATCAATCGACTGCAAACCCTTGGGATCTCGAGTGCGTCCCCGGCGGCTCATCGGGTGGTTCAGCGGCGTCCGTGGCGGCTCAGGAATGCGTGGTTTCCATCGGCTCTGATACTGGCGGTTCCATTCGCCAGCCGGCGTCGTTCTGTGGCGTTGTGGGGATGAAGCCCACCTACGGTTTGGTGTCTCGCTACGGTCTGGTGGCGTTTGCATCGTCGCTGGATCAAATCGGTCCCTTCTCCCGCAATGTGGAAGATTCGGCGCTGCTGTTGGAGGCGATCGCCGGCTACGACCCAAAGGACTCCACTAGCCTCAAGGTTGATATCCCTAGCTATGCAAAATCCCTACGCCCGGACTTTAAACCCAAAAGCAGGCTGAAGGTTGGCGTTATTAAGGAAACTTTCGGTGCTGGTGCCGATGCAGTTGTTGAGGAAGCCGTTGAAAAAGCGGTAGAAGTTTTGCAGGAATTGGGCGCTGAGATTCAGGTGATTTCCTGTCCCCGCTTCCAGTACGGCTTGCCCACCTACTACATCATTGCCCCGTCGGAAGCCTCGGCAAACCTAGCGCGCTACGACGGCGTTAAGTACGGTTTCCGGGCAGAAGAAGGCGAGAACCTACTGGATATGTACTGCAAAACCCGAGCGGCGGGCTTTGGTCCTGAGGTGAAGCGACGGATTGCGGTGGGTACCTATGCTCTGTCGGCAGGCTACTACGACGCCTACTATCTGAAGGCGCAAAAGGTTCGC
>JBCCTE010000347.1:0-4246 GCA_039198915.1 Cyanobacteria bacterium P01_D01_bin.73
AAACCATTGGTTATCGATGGTGCCGACGATGCCGTAGGTGCCGACGATGGTGCCCTTGGGATTGGGCGGAATTGAAACTTCTCCGTAGATGGGAACGCCGTCTGCGCCTTGAAAGGTGTGCTCTTGGACAGGGGGTGCGGGCAGCGAAGTGGTGGACTCCCATGTTTTGCTCATTTTCAGGGCAATATAAGCTGTCATTGCCATGCCGTTGCGGAGATACCAGGGGGCAATGTAGGGAGGGATCGGCATGGGCTAAGAAATTTAGGTTGTGCTTCGAGACGATGACAGGGAAGATGCCGGCGAGCTAGTCGGGCGATCGCCACTGATTGACTATGGTGCCAGGGATGGTGCGGTTAAGCCAGGGGGTGTTTGCCGCTCGAGTTTTTAAGGTATCAGCGGTAACAGTCCAGGACTCAGTGGGGTTGAACAAAATTAGATTTGCAGGATTGCCCGGGGCGATCGCCTCAATCTCCAATCCCAAAATCCCCGCCGGTCCCGTACTCAAAGCCCGCCACAGGTCCAAAGGCTCTAGCTCTTGGGTTTCCACCAGGGCTCGCCATAGTAAAGGTAACGCCAAGCCGTAGCCGAGGGTACCGACGGGCGCTTCGCCAAAGGCAACGGTTTTTTCTTCGTAGGTATAGGCGTGGTGCTCAATGGCGATCGCATCCAAAGTCCCATCCTTCAGCCCCTGAACTAGCTCATCTCGCTGGCGAGGGTGGGGCAAGGGCGGATAGCAATGGAAATTTGGATCGTAGGGAGCGGCAGGGGAGTCGCTTCCCGCCAGGTTTGCTTCCCCGGTGATATGACCGGTGTGGGCGACGAGGGAAAGCCAGGTGGTGCTGGCGGTGACTTTAGCGTCGCGAATTTTGCCCTGGCGGATTAGCTGGACGGCGCGATCGCTCCCAATCCTCATCAAATGCAGCGGTGCAGTGTTGGCATCGCTTAGCTCTAAAAGACTGGCAACGGCGGCCGCTTCGGCGGCGACAGGGATTTTGATTAACCCAGCTCGCAGGGTTTCGGGACCTTCGAAGAGATGACCGCCTCCCGCTAGCGTTGGGTTCCACGGCCATAGGGCGATCGCACAGTTCAGCGGGGCGGCATATTCCAGCAGGCGGCGGCTTAGAATCGGGTCCGTCGCCGGTTGGGCATCGGTAAAACCAACGGCTCCAGCGGGGCGCAGTTCCCCCAGCTCCGTAAATTGTTTGCCGGCTTCAACCGTAGCGCTCGCCCAGGGTAGGCATTGGGCTAAGTCAGGTTTGCTGCGTCGTAGGGCTTGGACGCGTTGATTAAGTTCGTAAATTTGGGCGGGGGTGGCGATCGCCGGTTCCGTGTGGGGCAAAACCGCCACATGACCAAAGCCGCCCGCCGTCGCCGCCGTCAAAAATTCCTCTAATGTTTCCCGTGACTCGTAGCCGGGGTCGCTCAGCGTACTATGCAAATCCACCAGCGCCGGTCCTAGGATGCACCCCTTTCCATCGATAACCTCAGCGGTTTTAGCTGCGTCGGAAAGGGTGCTGGGGTCCGGGTTGATCGCCTCAACTCTGCCGTTAACGATCAACACTGTCGCTTGGCGATCGCTATTGGCAACGGGATCCAACACCCGCACATTTTCGATTAGGGCATCTTGAGTCAAAGTCAGTCCAATCCTCGCTATTTTTTTAGTTGCGGCAGATTAATTTGCGGCAGATTAATTTGCAGCAGAAATGGTGGCGGAGACTTTACTTGCTATAGGGCTCCAGCGGCGGTTTTATCCAGAATTTCGCCGGACAAATGGTGGGTAATATTCATGGTTTGGAGCATGGGCAGCCCGTCAACGCCGTAGGGATAGGAAATAACGCTAACGCCGCCGTTGCCTTGCTTAAAGTTCCAGAAATTCTCCGGACCCAATCCCGTCACCTGACACAGCAGCGCCTTATTGACCGCATCGTGGGCCGCGACCAATCCCCGCAGCGATCGCCCCTCCGCCTTCTGTTGGGTCGCTACGCTTTCCACAATTTGCCGCCAGGTCATCTCCACCCGGTCCCACACATCCTGAAGATTTTCACCCTCAGGCATTTGCACCGTCTCCGGTTTGGTCTGCCACTGTTCTAGCAAACCCGGATAGCCCGCTTCGATTTCCGCTTCGAACTTACCTTCCCATAGCCCATGGCTAATTTCCTTCATACCGTCCAGCAGGGTCAAATCCATTGGCGGATGCTCTTTCAGGATGGCTTCCGCCGTTGCCTTAGGACGGGACATGGAACTACTAAATGCCATGTCCAGCTTCACGTCCTTCAGGAATCCGCCGGCCTTCGCCGCTTGGGCTAAGCCGTTTTCATTTAAAGGAATATCGATTTGTCCCTGGAACTGTCCCTTACGATTCCACTCCGTTTCCCCGTGGCGCACCAACACTAGCTGAGGACCCGCATCGCCCGCCTTCATCTCGGGAATTGGCGTAGCTCCCTCCAATCCGGCCAAGTGAGCCGTTAAATTCATGGATTCTAGCTGTACCGGATCCTGATAGCCGCCCTTGAAATTCAGCACGCTAATGGCGCAGTTATTTTGCAACAGCGACTGGTAGCGCTCTGGACCAATACCTAAGGCGGTGGAAATTAAGGTGCGATTAATGCCGTTGTGGCCCACGATCACGATGGTTTCACCAACATGTTTCGCCAGAGTCGCGTCCCAAAATGCCTTTGCCTGTTCTCGCAAATCCAGAACCGGAAAATATTCTCCCTCTGGCAGTATCATCGAAAACTTATCCGGTTGCCGCTTCCAAGTTTTGTAAGACTCGCTAAATTTCTCCTGCACCTCCGGCACCGACATTTTTTCCCACAGAGGCAAATTCACCTCCCGTAGTAAATCATTTGGCACGGGAGACGGTGCGCCCTCTAGCTGGCTGGCTACGATTTCCGCCGTTTGCCTAGCACGCTGGAGAGGACTGCAATAAATTGCCGCTAGAGACAACCCTTGGAGCGCTTGCCCCGCCCGCGTCGCCTGCTGTTGTCCCAGGTCAGTCAGGACCGATTCATCGCATCGCCCCTGGATAATTCGACGGGTGTTGAAATTGCTTTGGCCGTGGCGGATGACAATTACTCGGGTAGCCAGGGGTCCATCCTCCTTGGGGTCGGGTAAATTTACTAGCCTCGGGATTCAGACGATCGCAACAGCGTCATATCAAAATTTCTTTGACTGTCCCAAAACCAGGTGAATTGTACCGTGCTAAGGGGATTCGGTCGCGGTGGGTTTGGGGCTGGCGTTGGTGCCTTCGCCTTCGGTGGTCTCGCCCTCGGGATAGCAGCGACGGTTCAATTGCTCCAGCGCGTCTTTTTCCTGGGTCGCCAGCTCTTCCAGCCGTTTCACCGCCGTTTCTGCCTGGGAGCGATCGCGAGCCTCCAGCGCCGTCAAAAACTCACTGGTGGCATCGCCAGAGTTGCCGTAAACATTGCGTAGTGCCACCTGTACAACGGTTAAATCTTCATCCAAATTGCCAAGCTGATTGAGCTGGTCGATCGCCGCAGTAAACCCCGTTGCTGCCCGGGCGATCGCCTGAGTCCGCCCCGATACTGCCGGTTGCGCTGTCTCCTGCACCGCGCGAGCAATTTCGCTTAGGCGTTGACACTGAACGGCACGGCTGGGGGCACAGCTTGCGAGGAGCGCACCAATGCCAGCAATTGCCAAGAGTTTTTTGGCGAAGGGATAAGGGGGCGATCGCCAAGAAAACCACGACGTGAATACGGTCATTATTTAAAGCTGTTTTCTCGAAATGGAAATTTTTAAAAGTATGGCTTATTTACCTGTAAGGCACAAAATATTTATTGAAACTGTCTAAATCAAAACTTTTCTGGGGAAATGTCAGAGGTCAAAAGGGAATTTGACCTCAAAAAAAAATAACCCTTGAAAAGGTAGCTACTTTTACAGAGTGATTGGATAGTTGTTGGTTTTATTGATTTTGTTCGGCACACAAGAACTTAGCAAAACTAGAAGTGGTTTTAGGCTCAATGTTGTGCTTTATGGTCAGAGTAGCTCTGTCGATTTTGCTTCAAAGATTAGGCAATTGGCTTTTAGATTATTGCCCTCTGATTTTGATCAAAGTTCGATGATGGTATTCCCAACCGTTTGTTTGACTCGAGATTCCAAAAGTTTTAAAGGGATAAATTATGGCCATCTCTGCAATTACTGAAAAGTTGCTGGCAGCGAAGAAAGCAAAGGGCGTTAGCTATGCGGAACTGGAAAAAGTTGTTGGTCAGGATGAGGTGTGGATTGC
>JBCCTE010000348.1:0-4245 GCA_039198915.1 Cyanobacteria bacterium P01_D01_bin.73
ATGCGGGGAAGTTCTCTAATAAAACTCATACAGCAAAGAGTTGTCCTACCAAAACTCATCAAGCACATTACATGACCACTAATACAGTTCAAGGAAAGCAACTTACAAAGCGACGCAGTATTGCTCTGTTCAATCCAATTTTTGCTGGAGGAGGAGCTGAAGCAGTAGCACTTTGGATTGTCTGCGCTTTGCAGGATAAATACGATGTCACCCTCTTCACGGTATTTGACGTTGACATTGATGAGCTCAACGGTATGTATGCCACCTATATCGATCCAAAGCGAGTGCAGGTCAGGCCTAGATTTTCTGGACGAGTCAGTTCCTTTTTAAGGTGGCTCAGAAAGAAGAGAAGGTTTTTTGGTAAAACCATTCTTCACTACTCAATTCGTTGGTTTAAGGCAGAGAACAAGAGCTATGACGCATGTTTTTGCGCCTACAATGCCATCGATGTGGGACGTTTGAGTATGCAGTATTTACATTGGCATGATGTTCTTCGGCATCGTAACTTTTTCTGGATTTCTGACTTTTCGGAGAAGCGAGCATTTAGTAATATTTCTGTTGCAAATTCACAGTTTACTGCTGACTGTGTAGAGAAGCTGTTTGGCCGGACGGTCGATGTGCTCTATCCGCCGGTTGTTTACGATGAGAGCATTGAAATAGTGCCTTGGAGTAAACGAAAGCCATTTTCATTTGTTTGCAGCGGTCGCATTGTCCAGGCAAAATCTCCCCATCGAATTATTGAGATTCTGAAAGAAGTCCGACAGCAAGGTTACGATGTCGAGCTGCATTTAACGGGCGGTGGGGGCGGTGATTATGCTGATTCCTACGTTCGTAAAGTCCGAAATTTAGTTCGTCAGAATTCTGATTGGGTAACGTTACACACGAATTTGCCTTACCGGGACTATATTGATGTGCTGAGAAACTGCCGATATGGGTTCCATTTAAAGACGGAACCATTTGGCATTTCCGTAGCGGAAATCATGCAGATGGGACTGATTCCTCTTGTCCGCTGCAACGGGGGGCAAGTTGAAATTGTAGGCACCGATCATCCTGAGATTTTATTCAATCCTAGGGAGGACCATTGCGCGAAAATCATTGCAATTCTTCGGGACGAGGCGAAACAGCAAGAGATTTTAGATACTTTGAGTCATCTGCGTCATTTGTTTACTCCCGAACGTTTTATCCAGGGGACCCAGAAATTAGTGGATGACTATTTCGCTGGAGAAGTTGGATAGCTTCACTTTGATCCAGTGGCTCACCAGGGGAGATTATCTTTGCAATATCCCCCTGATGTTGGAGATGCTGGCGGTCGTGAGGTGCTACGGAGCTATGCATGGCTTACTTGCTGAGGCGATCGCCCAAAGATTTCAACTGCTGCCCCATCCATTGGCGTCCTTGATTCCAAGTCTTGGTCCAGCCTTGCATTAGCTGAGCATGACGACGGGACTGGGTCTCAAACATCGCGTTGAAGTCGGGGCGATCTTCCGCTGCCATCTGCTCTGATACCTTTTCAGATACCTGATCGAAGGCCTGCCCTGCCCGAGCTTGAGTCGTTTTACTCCAACGATTGAGGTTTTCCGTAGCAGCTTTCTGCCACTGGGCTAGGCGATCGCCCAGAGTGCGACGGCGCGGGGGCTGCATTCCTGGCATGCCCTGCATCATGGCTTCCAGAATGCTCGCCATAGGATTGGCCGCCATGGGAGGCGCAGCCATTTGTCGAAGTTGGTCGTCCGTCAGTGTCCCAGGCTCAACCTTGGGCAGGATGATGGAAAGGGTGCTTTCGGTGGTGGTCACCGTGGGGCGATCGCCGTGGACTGCAACGGGCAATGCCAGCATTCGCGTAAATCCAAGGGCGGGCGGAGCGGGGAAACCGGGCGGCAAAATCGCAGAGGCATCAACCGCTCCCGTCACCCGTAGTAGCTGGTCCTTCACCTCAACATTGACCGACTCTTCCTTCAGCCCTGGCAAGGTCAGAGACACAATAATCGCTGTTTCTGAATCCCGCAGCACATCACCCTGGGGAGCTGGAGCAGCACCAGGGAAGCCAAAACCCTGAGGAGTGCCTCCATCTTGCATTTGCTGCATTTGAGCCTGCATCTGTGCCTGCATTTGCTCCTGAATTTTGCCCGCCATCGCCATCACCTGTTCCATCATCGCTGACGCCTGACGCTGGGCAACTTCTCGGTTAAATGCTTGAGCCCAACCGTCCGGTCCACTGGCATTATCTGCGGCGTTATTGGCAGCATTATTAGCGGTATATTCAGCGGAGTTATTATTATCAGAATTCTCGTTAAAGCTGTTGAAGCGATCACCAGAAAAATCAGAGTTATTGTTATTAACTGCCATCTTAAATATTCCCTTTACTTCCGATTTGACCTAAACACAATTCAAGTTTGAACGGGCGTTTCGCCTGCGTTCGATGAATTTATTATTGCGCCAGTCTTCGAGTCAGAAGCGAGGACAACCGGTCCTCTTCGGTTGGGTTTCCTACCCCAAATCGCGCAAGCCGTACCAAAGGTTCGGCTCCCATCACCCCTATACAATAGGTGGCTAAATCGCGGCCGAGAAAACTATCCAGCTTCTCTTTCTGCTCCCTGGTTTTTCTGCCAGCTTTTCAATTCTTCTTTGATAAACCGGTGGATTAAATCCCGATATACGCTTTCAATAATGTCTGGATTTAATCCCTCGCACTCTGCCCAATGTCGGCGATCGTTCAGCATGGTTTGAAACCGCTCGGAAAACTTGTCGTTATCTTCCTGGTTTCTAACTCTCAACGCCGCTTTGACGTAGCCCATACGCTGCCCCAATAGCTGGATGATTTGATGATCCAGCTGGTCGATTTCGTCACGGATTTCGCTGATATCGCCGCAGTGCTCAGGAGGTTTCATGGGAGAAGGTAGGGGTGCAGATGCTATCTATCGACTCTAACCTTTTCGGTCGAAGCAGTTGGGAGAGCATTAACGAGAGTTAAGCCCCGATTACACAGTGCCTTTAGGCGGTGCCCCTAAAGAGCCCCTGGGGACGAATTAGCAGCACGACGATTACCATCAGCAGCGCGACGGCGAGTTTGTATTCAGTGGGAAGCCAGTAGGTGCTGACTTCCTGGGCGAGTCCGACAATCAGAGAGCCCGCGATCGCTCCGTAGGGATTGCCGATACCGCCGAGGATTACCGACGCAAACATGGGCAAAATCAGGAACCAGCCCATATTGGGGGCGCACCGCCTCCAGCAGTCCGTACATGCCGCCCCCCAGCGCCGTCAGTCCCGCCGCAATAATCCAGGTCCAAATCACCACGCGGTTCACGTTAATGCCGGTTACCAGTGCCAGGTCAGTGTCGTCAGCGACGGCCCGCATAGCTTTGCCGATTTTGGTTTTTTGCAGCAGGAAGTGCAGCGCTATTGTGGCGATCGCCGTTAATGCCATCACCACCAGGCTGTAGGTTTTGACCTTCAGTCCCCAAAAGTCCAGCGCCGGCTGCACGGGTAGGTCGTAGATTTGGTTGCCGCCGCCCCAGATAAAAATCAAACCGTTGCGAATAAATAGGGCGAGACCGATAGAAATAATGATTAGCGTTGTGGAGTCGGCTCGGCGATCGCGCATGGGGGACCAGATCAGCTTTTCCGTGACCAGTGCCGTGAGAATCGTACCCACCATGGCTAGGGCGATCGCTATCCAAATATTGAGCCCCAGGGAATTTCCCAGCAGCGCCAAATAGGCCCCCAAGGTCAGCAAGTCGCCATGGGCGAAGTTGGACAGGCGCAGAATGCCGTAGGTTAGCGTTAACCCGACCGAAGCAAGGGCGATAATGCAACCGAGGGCAATGCCATTCACGATTAATTGTGCCAGTTGCAAATCGATCATTCCCTTCTCCCCCGTCAGTGCGGGTGCTATACCGTATGTAGTCTACCTGAACAGGAAAAATTTCAATGGCGCTTCAGCTCAAGGTTACGTCCATAACTTGTCCCTGCTGTGTGGATACGGTTACTGCCGCAATACAGAAGATTGATGCCACCGCCACCGTGACGGGAGATCCCGACACCAAGGTGGTGAATGTGGAAACCAGTGCGAATGAGGACGCGGTGAGGGCAGCCATCACCAACGCCGGTCATTTGGTGGAATAGAAGAGGTTAGGCTTGACCAAGAGGAAGGGTACTTGTTCCGAAAACATGCTGTCGCAACTTCTTTTGCACTCACTGCCAATATATGCAAACTAACGACACTCATGCACAAGACAGAGTCTTGTG
>JBCCTE010000349.1:0-4243 GCA_039198915.1 Cyanobacteria bacterium P01_D01_bin.73
ATCCAAGGCACAGGAGCCCTCACCACCACCACGGCTCCTACCCCTACTCCAATAGCTCCCCCCCCGCTACCAGCGCCGACGCTACCTCCCCCCACAGACGAAACCCCGGATCCATCACTCCCCCGCGCATTTGATGTGGCTCCCGAGTTGGGGGTACCTTTACCTAGCAATAGCCCCATTTGGACCGAGGGGGATGACACCTTAATTGGGGCGCAAATTGATGGCGACGGCAAGCAGTGGTTAAACGGCAGCCTGGGCGATGACCTGATTTTCGGCAACTTGGAACAGGATGTGATTACTGGCGGTCCGGGGGATGATTCTCTGTTTGGCGGGCAGGGAGATGACTGGATTAAAGGTTCACCGGGCTTTGATGTGCTGGCGGGGGATTTGGGCAATGACACCCTGATTGGAGATGTGGGGGGCGATCGCTTTGTTATCGGCATTGGGCGCGGCTCCGATATCGTGCTCGATTTCTTGGATGGTACGGATCGATTCTTCCTTGAGCCGCCCCTGACCTTTGATCAATTAACCTTCGAGGCGAATGGTGATGACACTCAAATTAAGTTCGAAAACGAGGTCCTGATCACAGTCGTCGGCGTTGCGCCCAATCTATTGGACGCCGATGATTTTGCAACCACCCTTGAACAGGTGCCGGTTGCGGCGGCGCTTTCATCGCTGCCTCGCGCTTTTGATGTGGCTCCAGAGCTGGGGGCAACATTGCCTAGCAATAGCCCCGTTTGGACCAATGGCAATGACACGATTATTGGAGCCGAACTTGATGGGGACGGTAGGCAGTGGCTCAATGGCGGTCCGGGCGATGACGTGATTTTCGGCAACTTGGAGCAGGATGTGCTTACCGGGGGACCGGGGGATGATTTGTTGTTTGGAGGGCAGGGGGATGATTGGATTAAGGGCTCTGCCGGGTTCGATACGTTGGCGGGGGATGCGGGCAATGACACGCTGATTGGGGATATTGGCAGCGATCGCTTCGTCATCGGTGCCGGGCGAGGGTCTGATATTTTGCTGGACTTTACCGATAACGTGGATCGCATTTTGCTGGAGCCGACCCTGACTTTCCCACAGCTCACCCTGGAAGCATCGGGCAATTCTACGCAGATTAGGTTCGGCGATGAGCTGTTGGTGACGGTGATTGGGGTGGCACCGGCGCTATTGGATGCTTCAGATTTTGCAACGCTAGAGTAACGAAAGTGGTTGTTAGCTTTTGTCTTGTTTAGGATCGAATGCCCATCGCATCCTAAATCCCCATGGCTACCTTTCTTGTCACTAGCAACCTAGACAATACGCTCAACGATGGAGTGATCACCCTGCGGGAGGCGATCAACGCAGCCAATGCAGCCGGCACTGATGACGTTATCGAATTTGCGCCCTCGGTGGGGACGATCAATCTCGGCGGCATGTCCCTTGATATTGACGACAACGCGGGGGATTTGACGATTCGGGGTAATGTTCAAAACCCAGTGATCATCGACGGCTCAGCAACCGACAGAGTTATAGAGATCAACAACCTTGGTGGCGGGCGCAATGTCACCATCGAAAGGCTGACCATTCGCAACGGGAATACCGGTGGTAACGGTGGTGGGATTTTCAATAACAGCACTGGCACCGTCACCATAATCGACAGCACAATCAGCGGCAGCACAGCAGCGAATGGTGGTGGAATTCATAGTCAAAATGGCAACGTCAACGTTATTAACAGCACCATCTCTGGCAATGTTGCTGGCTTCCACGGCGGCGGCATCTATGCACCGGGGGGAGTAGTTAGCAACGCCACCATCACCAACAACACGGCAGGGAGTGTGGGCAATGGCAACGGGGGAGGCGCCTATAACAACACAGGCAGTATCACCGTTCGCAATACCATCATCGCTGGCAACATCGACAGGGACGGCGTCTCAAATCCCGATGTGTCGGGTACGTATGTGGACCAGAACAACAACATCCTTGGCTTTAGCGCTGGCTCATTAAATTTCACCAACCCTACAACGCGGATTTTAAACAGTGCGTCCGCCAGCAACATTCTCCGTCCCCTGGCAAGTAACGGTGGTCCAACCCAAACCCACGCTCTGGTTCCCGGTAGTGTTGCGATTAATGGAAGCGGGGCGACTGCAGAAACGACGGGGCAGCGGGGCTTTGCGGCGGTTGAAACTCGGGACATTGGCGCTTTTGAGGCGAGGGCTCCGGAGATTAGCGTCACGGGAAATTCGGTGAATATTACTAGTGGAGACACTACGCCGGACACTGCCGATGGTACAGATTTTGGTTCCGTTGCGTTGGGTAATTCGACGAGCGTGACGAGGCAGTTTGCGATCGCCAATTTAGGCAGCGAGCGTGGTTTATCTCTAGGGGGCAATCCCGTTGTGATCATTGGCGGCGCGGATGCAGAGGATTTTTCCGTAGCCGTTGCCAATACTGTGGCGATCGTCCCCAACGGTTCCCTGCCATTTACCATTACCTTCCAACCCAGCGACATTGGTAGAAAAACGGCGATCATTTCCATCGTCAGCAACGACACGGACGAAAATCCCTACACCTTCACCATCCAGGGAGAAGCCGCGATCGCCGCTCCCACGGCAAATTCAGCCCCACCCCCATTGCCCACCACCGCTGGCGCAACTTTAGTAGCGGCCCCCACAGAAATCCAGACCCTGTCGCGAGTCTTGGGGCAGGAAACCTTTACCCTGCGTAACCCCAACGCCGCCCCCTTAACCATCAGCGGCATTACCTTTGGCGACAATGGCAACCTATTTCAGGCATTGCCCCCAACCACCATTGCCGCAGGGGAAACCACCACATTTACGGTGCAGCTCGCTAACGATATTTTGCCCGGCAGCTATGACACCACCGTCACTATTCCCAATCCCCCCGGCGATCCGCTGACGTTTAATTTGCCCGCAACGGTTTCCCTGCCCACAGCCTCTGGCGTTGCTCCAATTTTTGAAGCCAAGCTGCCTAGCAACACGCCCATTTGGACCAACGGCGATGACGTTTTGATGGGTGCAAATATCGACGGTGATGGGCGGCAGTGGCTGAATGGCGGTCCTGGTAACGATCAGATTTTCGGCAACTTAGAGCGCGACGTGCTGACCGGTGGCACTGGCGATGATTCAATCTTTGGTGGAAAGGGCGACGACTGGATTAGAGGGGGCGAGGGCAACGATGTTCTGGCTGGAGATCTTGGTGATGATACGTTGATTGGTGGGTTGGGGAGCGATCGCTTCATCATCGGCGTAGGTCGGGGCAGCGATGAAATTCTCGACTTTACCGATGGCGTTGACGGCTTTTTGCTGGAACCGACCCTAACTTTTGAACAACTAACCCTAGAAGCGTCGGGCAACTCTACACAGATCAAGTTTGGCAATGAGCTGTTGGTGACGGTGATTGGGGTGGAGCGATCGCTATTGGACGCGGCAGATTTTGCTGCTCTGGCTTAGGGACTGTCATCGTTATAAACTTCAAAGCCAAAAGTCACGCAAGAGGGGGTTCCATGGGTGGGAAGATTGGGCAGTTTCACCAAGAACTGAAGCCGTTGACGAGCCCTGTATGAGATTGATCGCCAACCCCAGCGACAATTTCTACGCCAACAGCTTCAATCACTAACTCTCAGTTCCAGTCTGCATAAGTCTTGTTAGGGACTGGGGCGATTGCCCTCTCTAAATCCATCCAGTAGTGGCAGTTACAGTGCAGTGAGTCAAAGTCTATTCTGATAATGAATGTCTCCTCATTGAATGTCCCCCATCTGTGCCCAGCGTGGTAAAGCAAGATCTCGATTTATCTAGGCTGTTGCTCGATCTCAAGCGCTGCGCTGAGGTTGTTAATGGATGCACCGGTCTACTAGAACCTGAAGTGATTGCCACCCATGTCACCGACAGTCTGGTCACCACCTTTGACTGCACCTTCGCACGAATTTGGCTTATTGAATCGGACCGCCGTGGGCTGAAGCTAGTTGCCTCGTCTGGACTTTACACCCGCCTCGACGGTTCTTTTGCACGGGTTCCAATGGGGCATTTTAAAATTGGAAAAATTGCCCAAAATTGCATTCCATTTTTAAGTAACTACTTGCCAGAGGAAGAATGGGTCAAGGATCGAGAATGGGCGATCGCTAACCAAATTAAAGGCTTCGCAGGGTTGCCATTGATAGTGGGAGACCAGGCGATCGGGGTTTTAGCAATGTTTAGTATTCGCCCCATGAATCCCGAATTTTTGGAAGTCTTGCAAATGCTCA
>JBCCTE010000350.1:0-4242 GCA_039198915.1 Cyanobacteria bacterium P01_D01_bin.73
CGCTCTTCCGATCTGCGATCGCCATTGGAGCGATCGCAAATAATCCTGAGACCGTAAATGACGAATCACCGCCCGTAAACGTAGCGGTGATTCTGGATGTCCCGGTCCCGTATCGTGCTCTAAAAACTCGTCAGAGTAAATAATGCAGACCATAGCGGGACTCGGTTCTTTGTTTTTGAAGCATCAGGGTCCGAGCCAAAAGACTCAACCAGCATGCTTTAGCGTTCTGTGGAACGGCGAATAAACTCCTGAGCATCACGGCTGGGAGTATAGCTGTAGCCCACCGTAGATGCATTGGAATCGTCAATTAGCTGTGGAGTAACCAGTACTACCAGCTCACGACGCTGATTATCGCGCTCGGTGCGGCGGAACAGGGCTCCCAGCAGCGGCAAATCGCCAAGGATAGGAATCTTGGTTACCGTGCTGCGGTCCGTGTCCTGGATAATGCCGGCTAGTACTAAAGTTTGACCATCGCGCACTCGAATCTGACCAGACGATAGTCTGCGCTCAGAGAGCAATGTCGTAAAGGTACCGCCGCCATCGGACAAATTATCAACTTCTCCGATAGGAACTCGTAGAGACGGCGACACCGACAGGCTAATAAAGCCATTATCATCGATGCGATCAACTTGGACTCCCAGAACTAGGCCTGCTCGCTCTTTGTCAACCTGCGCTGTCGTAATCGGGTCACCTTCATTCGCGATAACCGTGCTTGTAATGCTCCCCACGACCTCCTCTGTTAGCTCAACCTGGGCAACCTGCCCTTCTTGAACCACCAAAGTTGGGTCAGTAAGAATCTTCGCATTATTATTCACCACCGCTAGCTGGAGCTGTGCTAAAAAGTCGCTGCCAAAATTGAATGGGCTGGCATTTTCTCCAAACACTTCCCCATTGATAGAAACAGGCGCGCTGCCGATGGAATTGACACTACTAGGCAAAACGCTGAAGGGTGCACCGCGGTCATTCCAGTTAATGATGCCGATACCGCCAGTATTTACAATACGGGTGCCGTCAATGCCAAAAGAAAAGCTGGTGCCAATACGCTCTGTCTCCAACAGATTAATATCAATGACGCGTACATTGACAGCCACCTGACGTACCCTGCCATCAATGCGAGCTAATTGCTCTGACGCCAAAGCTACTAAATCCTGCTGCCCTACTAGAGTCAGAGAATTGGTTCGCCGGTCCACAGCAACTT
This sequence comes from Cyanobacteria bacterium P01_D01_bin.73, assembly GCA_039198915.1. Taxonomy (GTDB): domain Bacteria; phylum Cyanobacteriota; class Cyanobacteriia; order CACIAM-69d; family CACIAM-69d; genus CALGDE01. Next base: position 1,199 of record JBCCTE010000350.1, read on the forward strand.
GAAGCCCTCGCAAAATAGGAATTGAGTCCTGGGGCTCGTACCGTAGCTGGGTAATGGTGGTAGTTTCAGTGACGGTAGTCTGAGTCAAGGGAGCCTGAACTAATTGTGCAGCCTGGTCGCCGCTTCCACTACTGCTTTGCTCTTGACTGTCCTCGTTGATCTGAAGCACTTCAACTTCTCGCACCGAAGCAGTAGAGGCACTCTCTGCTCCCAAAGTTACTAAGAAACCGGCAGCATTTTCTGCGGTGGTTTGATTGATACGAATAGAGCGGACTATGACGTTTCGAGCACCATTGGGGAGGGTTCTTCCCACAAATATCGTTTGTCCGACGCGGTTAGCCTGTAGACCACTAATGCGCAGTACATAGTTGAATACGTCTTGAACCGGTTCGTTTTCAATGTCAACGCTGATGCGGGCGTTACTCCCGCCTCCTTCGCTGGATTCTTCTCCAGCTTCAGCAAAGGCAATGTTGACGCCACCGGCTCTGGCTAGCAGCGACAAAACCTCGCGGACGGGAGCATCACGTAAAACTAGGCGGGGAATGACTTGGTTGGTTCCGAGGTTGACGGTGTAGGGACGAATGGGAACGTCAGATACGGCAATATCACCGTGAGGAATAGCGACGGCACGGGGCAGGGTTGGGGGAATTACTCGCTGCAACGATGCTTGCTGACCATCAATGGTAATGCCAGGATTTCGAACCATGACGTCAGAGGATGTCTCTACTGCCTGACGGCTGGCGGGGGGACGACTGCTGACTTGGCGATCGCTTGGTTCAGGCTGTCTAGCAACTGGTGCCCCAGTTCCCGTATAGGCCAAGACGAGGTTTCCAACATTACCCGTTTGCCGAATCCGTCCCACAGGTCGACTTCCGGCACCTTTGACCGTCACCTGAATCGTGGCGGCATCAAGCTGGATAACTTCCACCATGGAAATACCCGGCGCTGGATTTTCCTTGTTAAGTTGCCCTCCAGGAATCCCAAGTCGTGCGTCTGCAACGTGGGCAACCAGGTCATTGCCCTGGGGCGGAAGCAAGAAAATCTGAGGACGTTCGCTGGCGTCGGACACAAGCTCCACTTCAACGCCGTCGGAGGTGGTCCGCACTTGCACGTCCGAAACGGTGGTAATTGCCCAAGCGGGTTGAACCATTGCGGCAAGCCCACTAAACGCTATACCGCCTAGAATCTGACTGTACTTCACCATGAACTCCTCACTGAGATGATTTTGGAAACTGTGGACTGGGGCTGATAAACCAGGACCGAGTGGATTTGGTTTTGGGGAAAGCCTGACTGAAGTTAGCCTTGGCTGAGCGTAATGATTAACTAGCTTATGATGAGTCGCTGGGCGAGCACCACCTTCTCAGTCAGTTTCTAGCCAACGATAAGGATAAAAAGGTTTACCTGGAGACGGCTGGGGCTTTTGGCTTACCCCTGAACCAATCCAAATGTTGTTCTCAACGCCTTTCTAAACCTTTTATAGGTGACTGTCAAAGTTAATTTCCCGATTATGCACCCAATCCTTAAGTAAAAACACCGCTAATTAGACCGCTAGGTTGCTGGATTGGTTAGCCGACAGAGAGCTATGCAACGCCGCAATTGCCCCGCCTCTGATTGCGATCGCCACTACTCAGCCTTGTCCTCACCCTCGGCTGCCGCCTCGGCTGCCTGCTGCTGCTCCACAAGCTCCGATGACGAAACCGGGGTCAACACTTTCAGCTCTAGCGACGTGGCAATTCTGATTTTGGGCTTGCCCGCTGCAACCAGCTGCCCATTTTTCGCATCGAATCGCACCGGCTGATTGGCGATCGTCAGCTCCGAGTCGATGTTGTCCACCACCAGCAGCGCCTGATAGCGCTCCAAGTTGCGCAAAATATTGCTGGTTTGGTCAAAATCTCCTTCGAAGGTGACAGACACCGTCTCTTCCCGCAGCTTACCGTTGACCGCTGCCCCCCAAGCTCCGTTGCTGACCACAACCGCTCCCGCTTCATCAGGCTCAAACTTCACCAAGCGACCAAACTGCTCGGTCACAATCCGGTTCAAATCTAGAGGCAGAGTCGTTGTCGTTTCTTCACTGGGGAAGAGCGCTAAAACCTGATTTTGCAGAACTTGGGCTTCTTCTAGATTCTTGAACACCTCCTCCAACTGCTTGCGCTCCTCCGCCACCCGCTCGAGCTGAGCTTCCTTCTCGCTAACCTGCGCCTTCAGTTCGTTATAGCTTTCGTACTTGGGCATGACGAAGTTAACCGCCAGGTAAACCGCAGCGCCGATACCCGCGATCGCGATCGCAATTCCCTGAGTCGCCGGGGTCATCGTAATCCCGAAAACGACAGGATAATCTGCCCCAAAATCCTCTGATCCCTGCGCGTTACTTAAAGTCATGATGTCTCTCTCCTCGGTCGGTGCTCCTTAGGTCTTAATCTCAGCGGTAATGAATTATTGGGGTTCGATTTCCAGGGGTTCGCCAGTTACAGCGACCCACCTGGCTATTCAGGGCTTGGAGACGCACTCGGGTCAGGCGACGGCGCAGCAGCCGGCGCTGTGATGCCCGCCTGAGCCATGATGTCTCGAATTGCCTCTAGCCTTACCACTAATCCAGCGGCACCGTTACGGTCCAACTCAGTAATCAAATCCTCAGCGGTGCTATTGGTATAGGACGTTTCAATCGCGTATTCAACCACTGGCGGCAACGTTCCAATTTCCGCTTGCACCGCCTCCAAATCCGCTGGATTAACCACCGTGTAGGATAGCCCCTCCGGCAGTTCATCAAAGGCAACCTGCTCTCCCTCTTGAGGCACCTCTACGTTGGCAGGATTGTCTTGATACTCAGTTTTTATGAGCTTTGTCGCATCAACGTTCAAGAAGGGCGACTGGCGCAGCAGTAGCAGAAACTCACCGATCGCATCAACAGAGGACGCATTGCCAGAGATAACAATCTTCTTCTGAGGCGGTGGCGGTGCTACTCCGTCGGTAGTTCGAGTCGTGCTAGCCGCCTTGGGAGTTTCTTCCCGTAGCTGTTGCATTTGGACGCCAGGGGGAAGGCGATC
>JBCCTE010000351.1:0-4240 GCA_039198915.1 Cyanobacteria bacterium P01_D01_bin.73
ACTTCTCCAGATCATCAGAATTGTGGCCTCGCAGGAAAAGGTTTTTTCGATCCTTAGCCTGCTCAGCAAAATGCTCATCAATGGTTTCAATCTCTAAAATAAATTCATCAGCATCAATTAAAGATCGGTTGATACCATCAAGGCTGTTGCCGATGTAGTTGATTGCGCCTAATATCACCGCAATCAAAAATGAGCTATAACCTCCCAAGAACCACAGCATTTTCCGCAAAAGGTACTGGCGCTTAGGTTTTGATTCACTCATTTGAAACAACCATGTATCGTTTTTTAGGACTTCGGAAATTTAAGTTCAGCCACAATGACTTATCTATTTCGGAATATCCAGGGCTAAGAAACAAACACTTTAAGTCCTTACGCAATTGACTTAGGTAAGAGTGAGGCAGAGACGGCGATCATACTTTTTAGCTGAAGGTAGTGGATATAAATAAATTCTGCTTTCATGAGGTTCTGGTTCAGCTCCTGCTACTCAACTGGTAAACGGATATGGAAGGTTGTTCCTTCCCCAACATTAGACTCCATTGCTAAAGTTCCGCCGTGGACTTCGGTGATGATTCTGCGGGCGATCGCCAACCCCAAACCAGTGCCTTTTCCCACCGATTTCGTGGTGAACAAATGGTCAAAGATTTTCGATTGAACATCTTCCTTAATGCCAGGACCGTTATCCCCAATGAGGATTTTCACCTGGTTATTTTCCATGGACGTTTGAATAGTGATACGTCTGGGGCTTGCGTCCATATCTTTGACGCTGTAGCCTTGGCTCTCCTCATCCAAAGCATCAATGGCGTTGGCTAAGATATTCATAAAAACTTGGTTAAGTTGACCGGGGAAGCAGCGCAAATCTGGAAGAGAACCATAGTTTTGAACCACGTCAATAGCCGGTCGAAGTTCATTACCCTTAAGGCGATGGCGCAAAATCAACAGTGTACTGTCGATGCCCTCGTGGATATTAAAAGCTTGCTTAACCGCTGTGTCGGCGCGGGAAAAGGTGCGCAGGCTTCGGCTAATGGCGGTAATGCGATCGCCGCTATTCTTCATGGCTCGAATTAGGTCGGGCAGGTCACCGCGCACATAGTCTAAATCGATTTCTTCCAGATCCTCCTCAATTTCCGGACCAGGATTTGGGAAAGCTGCCGCGTAACGATCCAGCAGCTCCAGCAGGTCATCCATATAGGTTTTAACGCCGGCCACATTGCCTAAAATGCACCCGATGGGATTGTTAATTTCATGGGCAATGCCAGACACCAAACTGCCCAAAACGGACATTTTTTCATTTTGGACAATTTGTAGCTGAGCCTCTTGTAAGTCCGTCAGGGTTTGTTGCACCTGACGATATAGGCGAGCATTTTCCAAGGAAATCGCCGCTTGGGTACACAGGAAATTAAGCACCACGATGCGATCGCCCGTGAACACCCCGGCCGCAGTCTGATTTTCCAGGTAGAAAATACCGATTAAATTTCCCTGATTAAGCACCGGCAGACAAAGAACGCTTTGGGGCTTTTTGGTTTGCAAATAGTCACTAATCACCGGCAGCTTTGTTTGTACCTGGTTAATCACCACGGTTTCTTGGGTGTTCTTAACGTATTGCACCAGCCGAACCGGTAGTTTGCGGCTCTCTTCCAGCGGCATGTGGCAGAGTTTTACCTTGTGTGGAGTTGCGCTTGCCCGCACCTGCCATTGCCCCTGATTACTGGGCAGAGCTAACACGCAATGATCGCCACCGGAACTGCGCAAAATAATTCGGGTTAGCTGCTGAAGCAGTTCATCGAGCTGAATACTGCGGGATAAAGCCTGGGATGCTTCCAACACGCTGCCCAAATCTAAAGCCTGGTTTAGGCTGCTGCCACTGCTGGATCTTTTCGATGTGCCGCAGTGACTATAGCTAGCGGAAGGCGAAATGGTGGTAAGGGCCGTTAAGATCTCCCCTGTGGACGAAGATTGCAAAATAGGGCGCAACAGCTCAGGATAGCGATCCTCCAAATCCGCCGCCTTTGTCCCGGCTCCCCAGAAGGAATAGCCATAGTAAGCTTCTTTTAAATACGTGACGGCAATTTTTGACTTTCCCCAACCCAAATAAAACTGTGCGGCAAGTTCATTGGCTAGGGCTTCTTCTTGGGGATAATTGCTTTCTTTAGCTCCAGCGATCGCCCGATCATAATATTCAATCGCTTCGAGCTTTTCGTCCTTAAAGCCGTACCTTTCTGCCTCAACCAAATCAAACTTATGCTGATAGTTTTCGGGGCTATGCGTCGCTAGCTGACGCATTCTGCCCTGATTAGCATCTACCTGCCGTAAATACTTGGATTGTAGATCGGGATCTGAGCTTTGCTGACACAACCCTAGAAGGGTCAAAGAATAGTAAAAATTGTGTGCTGCTGTCAGCAAAATGCCAAAAGCGGCATCTTGGGACGCAACTGCTTTTAACGCATGACTGTGTCCCTTGGCGTAGTCTCCTCTTCCATAGCAAAGCATTAGCTGGCGTAAATGCAGCGCAAACAAACACTGTTGATTGTGACTAGTCTGAAAGTGCTCGATTTTACCCGATACAAATTTATCGGATACAGGCTCCGAATTTGCGTTTATATCCGTTAATGCATCTACCCCTTGGAACCAAATTTGAGCATATTCAATGCAATGTTCTTGTTTTAAATAAATCAAAACAGGCTCATATTTAGCCTGAAACGCACTGATTTCTTCTAGGGGTATTCCAAGGAGTAACTGGTGAGAAACGTAGGCCATGATGCAGTAGCTTACGTATTCGATATCGCCAATTTCTAAGCCTGCCTCAATCCCCTGTTCAAGGAGAGGTAGCGTTTGACGACCTGGATCTTTTGCTGCGCAGACAAAAACTGCAAACAGCATATTAACTTTGGTGCGATAGGCAGAGTTGGAGAATTTATCCAGGATTTCCAGGGAAAGCTGTCCTGAACGATGCCCCATTTCAGGGTCGCCCACTAGAGCGTCCAGTAAAAGTCCATAAATGCCGTAGGCATAGGCCATCGACGCTGAGATTCCTTTCCGTTCGCACAGGTCCACCATGGTTAGGACCACCGTCGGGAAAAGCTCCGGCTTAACATGGTGGGTGGGTGGGGTGATGGTAATTAAAATTCGTAGCGCCGCTAAATCTCCCGGGTCTGTCATCGCGGGAGCATTCGCTAAGTCTTGAAAGCTCGGTAGCTGGGGCAGATGATCTTGCCAATCAGGGCGATCAAATAGGGGAATGCCTAGCTGGCGCAGGGTTGATAGACCGGTTTCAATGGCTTCAAGCTGTTTATCCTGAGCAATGTAAATTTGTACCAGGAGTTCGTAGGACGTGATCGCATCCGTAAGCTGCTGGGCATTGTTGATAATAATTTGACTGAGCCGCTGTGCCGTCTCGAAGTCGGTGAACAGATAAGACACCTCTGCGGCAATGTTATGGATTGCGATCGCCAGGGCATAGTCCGTTTGCCAAGCATCGCTTCCCAGCAAGTTAATTGCTTGGTTCGCATAGTTTTGAGCCGCCCCGTAAGCGGTTTCCCGCTTTGCCTTTTTGCAGCCCTGCAAATTGAGTTCCACCAGCGATCGCCGTTCATCCGGCTCCGTAATTAGCCCTTCGCTGATGTTGAGATGACCAATGACGCTGAATAGTTTCTCCCCTAGCGCCCCCTCCGGCAGATTACGCCACAGCTGACGACCGATGGTGAGGTGGGTTTCTGCCTTTTTCGACTCGGTCAATAGGCTGTAGGCTGCCTGCTGGATGCGATCGTGGGGGAAACGGTAGCCCACCGCTACACCGTCCAAGGACTCAGGAGTTTGCTCCTCATCCTGGAAAAATTTGTACGCATCCGTCAACGGAAAAATCAAGCCTTCTTGGAGAGCTGGCCAGAGATCTACAGCGATGGTTTCAAGGGTAGATTCACTGGCGATCGCCACCGTTTGTAAATCAAACTGATTCCCAATGCAGGCGGCTAATTTCAGAATATTTTGGGTGGCCGCCGGCAGCTTTTTCAGGCGACTTGCCATGAAATCAACTACGTCTTCGCCCAAAAGCACCTCCTTCACGGCTACCAAGTCACACTCCCAATAGCCCAGCTCCCCGTTAAAGGTAATCTGCTGATCCTTATAGAGCGCCTGGAGAAATTGGGTAGTAAAAAAAGGGTTGCCCTGGGTGGTGGGATAGAGCAAATCCGTCAGAGGTCGAGCCATCTCTGTGGGGCAGCTCAGGGTATCGCTCACGAGCTGG
>JBCCTE010000352.1:0-4232 GCA_039198915.1 Cyanobacteria bacterium P01_D01_bin.73
AAATCGTGGTTTTTCTTAAACAGTGAAATGGCAAAGAAGCTGTGGATAGGAGATTGATAGCGTGGTGGTTTCAGCGTATTTCTGAATATTTTCCTGGTCAAAATAAAACAACCTCCGGCACTCACTATTTCGATGCCAGAGGTTGCTGTTTTTTTATGGAATTGAAAACCACTCCGCAGCCTATCTACGCCGCTACAGGAAACTGCCCCAGCATTTTCACTTCGGGATGCAGCATCACGTCCCACTTTTCGTAAACTGTTTCCCGCACCCGAGTAATCACTGATGCGATGTCCCAAGCTGTTGCCTGATCAACATTGACAATAAAGTTCGCGTGCAAATGAGCCACCTGGGCTCCACCCACCTGGAACCCTTTCAAGCCTGCCTCATCAATTAACCGCGCTGCTTTTTGGGGCTCTGGATTGCGGAATACGCTGCCGCAATTGGGGAGCTGATAGGGCTGAGTGGCGTGGCGTCGCGCTAGCTGACTCTTGGTAAAGCTGCGCACCTCCTGTACCCCTTCACCTAGGGCTAATTGGAACGTCGCTTCCGTGACCATCTGATGACTTCCCTGCAAATTGGAAGAGCGGTAGGCATAGCCTAAATCCTCTGGAACAACATGGCTTAGGAAATTGGTCTCCAAATTCAATAATTTTGCCTGGACCAACGAACCTGCGGTGTCACCCCCATGGGCACCGGCATTCATCACCACTGCGCCGCCCACGGTCCCAGGAATTCCCACGGACCATTCCATGCCAACCCATCCCAGCGACGCCGCCTTCCATGCCACCAGCGGCAAAGGCGTTCCCGCCGCTGCCGTTAGCTGAAGTCGTTCCTCATCTACTTTGATGTGACGTAAATTTCGGGTTGCAATGACCAGACCATCAATGCCGCGATCGCTCACCAATAAATTCGACCCTGCCCCCAACGGCGTAATGGGCATGGACCGCGCATCTGCCCAGGCGATCGCCATGTCCAATGAATCTAAACAGTTAGGTTCGATATACCATTCCGCCGGTCCACCCACTCGAAACGTTGTGGATCTCGCCAACGATACCTGTGATCGCAATTGCTTCTCAAAAACCCCAATATCTACCGTCATCCTTAACGTTCCTCACACCAACAGAAATACAACGCGAACATATCCAACAGCATTGATGCACCGGTCATGCTGGCAAAAGCAAATTCCTCGAAATTTAAGCACGAAAAATATCGCTAATTGGGAATTCTTGCCACAATCCTAAGGGCATCCAAATATTAGCCCGTCTAATCCTCAAACTTTATTCCCAACTGCTTAGAAATTCTTATATTGAGGAGTAGATATTGGAAAACCCCCTTGTCCTTAATCCAATAAATCGAAGATGGCTTTCCATTCGAACGGCTAGTAAACGGAGCGGAAAGAATCAAAGTTAACCTGATTTTTGTTTAGGTATAACGTTCAATTATTGTTGGAATGACCTGGTTTAGATTACCGGCTCCAAGAAAGATTACCAGATCCCCTGGCTGCAATATTTCAGTTAATCCCGATGTCACATCAGACAGGCTACTTCGATAGTCAACGGTGGGATGGTGCTTCGCGATCGCCTCAGCCACTGCGGCACCATTCAACCCCGTTTCATTCTTCTCGCCCGCTGCATACACATCCGTAACAACGACACAATTTGCATCGCCAAACGCTACAGAAAATTCATCTAAAAATGCAGCGACTCGACTGAAACGGTGGGGCTGAAAAACAGCAATCACCCGACGTGATTTAGCATCCTCAGCAGACTCCCGCGCCGTTGATTGTAATCGTTGGCGAGCTGCTGCCAAGGTGACTAGAATTTCGCTGGGATGATGGGCGTAGTCATCGTAAAACGCGATATCACCGTGGGTGCCGCGATGTTCAAACCGTCGCTTAGCGCCAGAGAAGCTCCCCAGCCCAGCCGCCAACGCTGAAAACTCCACGCCCAGATGTCGAGTGATCGCCACCACCGCTAAAGCATTACTTAAATTGTGCTCGCCCAACAGTCGCAGTTGTAACCGTCCCAGGCGATCGCCATTTTCATAAACATCTGCCGCCACCCCCTGGCTACCCAACTCAATGGCGTCGGCGGTGTAGTTAGCGCCGGAGCTGCGATCCAGACTGTAGGTAATATCGGGCTTGAAGTGCGATCGCATCGTCGGACAATCAATGGACCCCACCAGCGTTTTGCAATTTTTCTCAAAAGTACGAAAAATGCCAATCACGCTATCGAGAGAGTCGTAATGGTCGGGATGGTCCAGCTCAATGTTGGTAATTACGCCAATATCCGCCTTCAGTTTCACCAGCGATCCATCGGACTCATCCGCCTCCGCCACCAGCAAATCACTGTTACCCAAATGGGCATTGCCGCCCCACTCCGGCACCTCGCCGCCCACCACCACCGTTGGATCCAGCCCCGCTTTAAGCAATGTTTGTCCCAAAGCGCTGCTGGTGGTCGTCTTGCCGTGGGTGCCGGCGATCGCAATCCCTCGATACTGGGTCATGATCCCCGCCAAAATATCCGAGCGATGGAAAATCGGGCAGCCTTGGGCGATCGCCTCCTTATACTCCGCATTATCTTTGGGGATCGCAGTGGAGCACACCACCTGAGGTAGCCCCTTTCTCTCCGAATCTACCGCTGGCAAAAGCTGCTGAATATTGTCTGCCGTTTGCCCTAAAAAAAATTTTGCCCCCAAAGACTCCAGCGTCTGCGTCAAACTATTCTCGCGCTGGTCTGAGCCGGAAACGGGAAGCGATCGCTGGGCCAGCACGTAGGCCAAAGCCGACATGCCAATGCCGCCCACGCCAATGAAGTGAAAAGGACGACCACTGAAATCAACCGGGGTCAGCATTACCGCACTTTGCTCCCGAGGCGCTATAAATTGCAGGCTAAAAGACACGCCACATAATATCAGGAAGCGATCGCCTCCGCAGTTTTACGGTCGCCTGACCATCAACTGACATATCCTCTTCCCCGAATTCAACCATCACCCCATTGCCGGTAGCCGCAATACTCACTACAACGAACATCGCCACAACACCGCCATGGAAAGCGATTATTAGGACGCCATCTCTGGGCGCCAAACTTCGCGCTCAACTTCTGACCTACAGCTGAAAATCGATAGTCTTAGCTTATTTTTCCCATACCCTAAACTGCTTTTGGCTGGCTATCAGCCTAATCAATGCACCCCCGACTGATCAGATTCAGTAATACCTTAGACAGACCCGAAAAGCACTCAAACCAAGAAAGCTCGGTCGTTCCCTACCTCTCGAGCCATAATCTAATCCTCGAACCCACACCGGCCCTACCCAAAAGCCATTCAAAGTATTCAGGTCATGGGATATTATTTGTTGACATTCGATAGATTTTTATCAACACAATAAACCCGAGGGAAGGCGTAGTGGTTAGAGTCGCAATTAACGGATTTGGACGTATTGGTCGTAACTTCGTCCGTTGTTTAGCAACCCGCAAAGACAGCAACTTGCAGCTAGTGGGACTAAACGACACGTCGGATCCGAAAACCAACGCCCACCTGCTCAAATACGACACCATGTTGGGCAGGTTTGACGCTGATATTTCCCACGGCGAAGACACCATTACCGTCAACGGAAACGTTATCAAGTGCGTCTCCGACCGTAACCCCTTGAATCTTCCTTGGGCAGAGTGGGATGTCGACCTGATTATTGAGTCTACTGGCGTCTTCGTAACCGAAGAAGGTGCTTCCAAGCACTTGCAAGCAGGTGCAAAGAAAGTTTTGATCACCGCACCAGGTAAAGGCGGCAACATCGGCACCTACGTAATGGGTGTCAACCACGAGGGCTATGACCCCGACGCCCACAATGTAGTCAGCAACGCTAGCTGTACCACCAACTGCCTGGCGCCCATCGTGAAAGTGCTGAACGACAACTTCGGCATCATCAAGGGCACCATGACCACTACCCACAGCTACACTGGCGACCAGCGTCTGTTGGATGCTAGCCACCGTGATGTGCGTCGTGCCCGTGCGGCGGCGATGAACATTGTTCCTACCTCCACCGGTGCAGCAAAGGCTGTGGCGTTGGTGCTGCCTGAGATGGCTGGCAAGCTGAACGGTATTGCAATGCGTGTGCCTACCCCCAACGTGTCTGTAGTTGACCTGGTGGTGCAGGTTGAGAAGAGCACGATCGCCGAGCAGGTGAACGAAGTGCTGAAGACCGCTTCTGAAACCACCATGAAGGGCATCATTCGCTA
>JBCCTE010000353.1:0-4225 GCA_039198915.1 Cyanobacteria bacterium P01_D01_bin.73
GGATGGTGCCATCAATAAAAGAGGGTTCGCCGCCGGAAATTCGCCCTAAAATATTGCGCAGTTGGGGCGTTGCTTGAAAGTCAGCAGAGTGACCAGTAGGAACATTGAAGCGATCAAACCCGTGGAATAGATTTGTTTGATCTCCCGATAGCTGACCGCCATGAATGATGGCGCGATCGCCCTGCTGAATCACCTGAGTATTCAACCCATCCTGGGCAGGAACGATGGGAGGTTGGGCGATCGCCCCGCCAGCGGAAAGGATGGGCAGCCACGGCAACAGTGCAATTACAATCCTCCAGCCCAAAACAGCACTGGTCCCGCTTCCACCAGGTATCATCTGATTCATTGTTTACCCTCCCCACCACGCAAAAAAGACTAACCGACAAGGTTTAAATGTTTCAAGTCAAGTTAAAAGTTAAGACCAAAGTCGCTTTATAACTATTCAGGACATTGAGTCTTGATCCAGTCTCTATCAATAATTTTGGATTAGTCTCCACGGGATTGGCACTGGCGCGCTTAATGAATCACAACAGCCAGATGTCCATAAGTCCACCGAAAATGCACCGGTAGGCACCTGTTCGTAAGGACGTTGAGCGATCGCCAAAGTTTGCGGCATCCATAAACCTTAATATTGAGATGGACATCACAAAAGAACCCTAAAAAAGCAAACAGAAAGCACCCGTTTCCGCATGAGTCGCATTGAACGGGTGCTTTCTGGGGAAGCTATTCTCGATATTCTATGGAGGTTAGCTTCGCAGAGTGACGCCAAACTTCTCACTTAAAGTTTCGCGTACCTTCTGGTGCACCGGCTCCACGTCTTTGTCCGTCAACGTTCCGTCGTTGCTGCGGTAGGTCAGCCGGAACGCCAGGCTGCGATCGCCCTCGTCCACGCCCTTTCCGCGATAGTCATCGAACAGTTCCACCTGGGTTAGCAGCGGCTTGCCCACCTTCACCATGGTCCGCTCCAGGTCGGCGACGGATAGGGTGACCGGCGCGAAAAATGCCAGGTCGCGGGTGGATGCCGGGTAGGTGGAAAACGTCTTGAAGTGGACGTTGGGGCGGGCGTTGGTGACCAAGGTTTTGTAAATCACTTCCATATCTAGCTGGAAGATATACACGCCGCTGGGTAGATCACGGCTTTGACAGAGCTGTGGGTGTAGCTGCCCGAAGGTGCCCAGGCGATCGCCCCGAGTCCATAGCAATGCGGTCCGTCCGGGGTGGAGGCGATCGTCGCTGCGATCGGCGCGATATTCCACCGTCAGCCCCAGCCCGGCGAAGATTGCCTCCAAAATGCCCTTGGCTTCGTACCAGGTCATCGGCGCTTCCTGACCACCTCGCTGCCAGCGCCCAATGCTGGGGTCGCCGCCCATAATGCCGCCAAAGGTTTCTGCCTCTTGTAGTCCTGCCTCGTCGGACCAGAAAATCTGCCCCAGCTCAAAGCCCAGCAGTCCGCCGTTGCCCTTCTCCCAGTTGTACTGGAACGCCTCGATTAGCCCGTCCAGCAGGTTGGTGCGCAGGGCAGAATATTCCGCCAGCAGTGGATTGCTGATGGCGACCTGGCGATCGCCCTCCGGCTTGCGCAACGAATACTGAATTAGCTCCGTCAAGCCAGCGCCGCGACAGATGGACCGCAGCTTGCGCACTAGCTGAGCTTCGGCGGGCAAAAATCCTAGCTCCGTCTTGGGCAGCGCCGTGCTGCAAAAACGGTTGTAGCCATAAAGCCGCGCCACTTCTTCAAATAAATCAATTTCGCGGGTTAAATCTCCGTAGCGGTAGGGCGGCACCGTCACGGTCCACACTCGACCGTTACCGTCGCCATCACCAGAATCCGCCACCGCCAGCTCACACTTCAGCGCCGTCAGCACCCGCTCCACCTCGTCAGCCCGCAGATCGCGAGCGCCGCTGTCTTCCACGTAGCCCAAGATTTTCTGTACCCGGTCCAGGCGCAGGGAAATTTTATGGCTAAATTCACTGGCATCGGGGCGCGTATCCCCAACGGCGTAGTCCACTACTTGACCGCCAGCCACTTCCAGAATCAGTGTGATCGCCCGTTTCCAAGCAATATCCAACTCCACCTGGTTAACGCCACGCTCGTAGCGGGTGGACGCTTCGGTGCGCATTCCCTGCGATCGCCCGGACCGCCGCACCGATGCCGGTTCGAACAGCGCCGCCTCTAGCATTAGCGCTTGGGTGCCGTCGTGGACTTCCGTTTCCTCGCCGCCCATAATTCCAGCCATCGCCACCGGCTTATCGCCCGCCGTCACCACCAAAGCCTGGGGCGTTAGGTTGCGCTCAGTGCCATCCAGAGTTTTCAAAACTTCACCGGCAGCGGCGAAACGAACGCCCATATCCAGAGGACCGTCTCCTGCCACGGTGGTTAGGCGATCGCGATCGAACGCGTGCAGCGGCTGTCCCCACTCCAACATCACGTAATTAGTGACATCCACCACGTTGTTAATGGGGCGAACTCCCGCCGCATCCAGCTTGGATTGCAACCACTCCGGCGACGGACCAATTTTTACGCCCTCAATCACCGTGCCAATGTAAGCCGGGCACGCCTGGGTCTCCGCAATTCCCACCTTCACCGCACTTCCCGTCTGAGGCAATTCCGCATCACCACCACTCTGGGGCAGTCCAACCTCACCGCCCAACAGTGCCGCCACCTCGCGGGCAACGCCCACCATGCTCAGCGCATCCGCCCGGTTTGCAGTGGAAGTCAGGTCCAAAATCACGTCATCCAATCCCAGCAGCGGGCGCACATCATCCCCCGGCTTCAGGGACTCGTCGTCAAATACGTAAATGCCCTCAGACCCCTTTGCTAGCCCCAGCTCCGACAGGGAGCAAATCATGCCAAAGGACTTCACGCCCCGCAGTTTTGTCGGCTTTAGCTTCAGATCAATCTGCGGCAAATAGGTGCCCGGCGTACCCACGGCTACCCGCTGATCCGCCGCCACATTTTTCGCACCACACACAATGGTTAGCGGCTCATCCTGTCCCACATCTACCGTACAAACGCTGAGGCGATCGGCGTTGGGATGCTGCTCCCGCGTTTTGACATAGCCCACCACGACCCCGTCTGCCCAGGTGCCACGGTCTTCGATATCTTCTACTTCAAAGCCTGCGAGGGTCAGCGTCTCTGCTAAAGTCTCCGCCTCTAGGTCAAATTTGATTAGTTCTCGCAACCACTTCAGAGAGATATGCATAGCCGGCAGAATGAATAGGAATACGGGGGTTGATAGTTACTGAAAGGTCGCGAAGTTACGCTAAGTAAGGCAACGCAATATCGCTGAGTGGCGATAACTCTAGGAAAAGGATGACAATTCCTTAGAAAAACTAAAGAATTAATCTTGCTACGTTTTCGTTCTAGGCTCGCCGAGCTAAAACCGAACAGCCTTTACAAGGGCGTTGCTGCCAGTGACTGTTCTGTCTCAAAAAACTCCTGGTTATCTTACCGCCATTTTCCGTCTATCCAGCTACGATGCGGCGGAACTAGGGAAAGGACCTAAGCCGTGGAACCGAAGGGCCGGCGATCGCGACCTAAAGAAATATCGCCCTATCATTGCTGGAGTTGATTGATTTTTATCCCTTAAACCCAAACTCGAGCCTTCATTAATTGGGGCTTTACCCCGACCCAGTACAAAACACAATCCGGCTAGAATATTAACGGGCACCCTAAGCATTGAGACCGTCATAATTAAGACAGTCAGAGCACGGCATGGATCGAGTAGATTGGTCGTAATATCGTTAAAGCAGGGGTACGGTTTTGCTACCAAGTTGGAACGTTTCCAGCCCAACAACTAACTCAACCCGCATTTTCTCCGCTCGGTGATGCTGAATGGCCTATTGTTCTAGTCCAGCTTGCCCCCATCCTGAAAACCCCGATGACGCCGAAGTTTGTCAAACCTGCGGCACAAAGCTGCTGCTGAATGATCGCTACCACGTGAAAAAGGCGCTTGGACAGGGTGGATTTGGAGCGACCTTCCTTGCATCGGATATATCTTTGCCAGGGGAACCGCAGTGCGTTATTAAGCAACTACGACCGGCAACAACGGCTCCTCATGCCTTTGAGATGGCCCGCAACTTGTTTATGCGGGAGGCAAAGACCCTAGGAAAAATTGGTAATCATCCTCAGATTCCCCAGCTTCTAAACTTTTTCGAATACAACCAGGAGTTTTACCTGGTGCAGGAGTTTGTGGATGGGCTGACTCTTAAGGCAGAAATCAAA
>JBCCTE010000354.1:0-4180 GCA_039198915.1 Cyanobacteria bacterium P01_D01_bin.73
AGCAAGCGCAAGGTATTGCTGCGACGATATCTAGCTTCGTTATTTTTGGGATTGAACTGTGCCGTCTTATCGTAGGCGATCGCTGCTTCCTCGTACCGCTTTAGCTCATATAGAGAATTAGCCCGTTCATACCAAGCTCGGGCATAGTCAGGCTTTACGGAGATTGCATCGTCACAGTGGGCGATCGCCTCACGAAAATCCCCTCGCGCTTCGTGAATTAGTGCCTGAATGTACCCACTTTCAGGATCTTCGTCGGTATAAGCTGCCGTACCCTCTGCAAAGCTGGCAAAGAGTTCGGCCGCCTTTTTTCGGCACACAAACCGTCTGTTATTCAGGGCGTGCTTACAAGTTTGCTGAATCTCTAAAGCACGGTCAAAGCTCATAACTGAGTCTTCGTATCGCCCAAGCTGAAGGCAGACATTGCCTCGATTCATCCAGGCAGCGTAGTAATCGGACTTTAGCTTGATCGCCTCGTCGTAGCAGACAATGGCTTCTCCGTACCTTTGATCTTGGCTTAAGCCATAGCCCTCTTCAAACCATTCTTCATGTCCCTTGGAGTGACCTTGAGGAGTGTTGGAGTTCGGCATTGGGGTTCGGTCTCACAAGTATGGCGACGGCAATGCCATGAGAGTAGCCCAATTATTTCCTGTAGGTTTCTGCCACTGTGCCTCTTTGAAAAGTTAACTGCCGTTGAAGCGACGGATGATGCTCGTCAGTAAATCCTGGGCATTGGGGAGGGACTGACCACGGCTGCCTTCTAGGATTTGGTCAACTTCTGCCAACACCTCTTCACGCACCGGGGGAGTGATCGGCATACCGGACGGGCGGGTCCAGCGCGCGTCGATGCCTAGGGTGGTTTGTTTGCCGGCGATGGTGTTTTGGCGGACGCGGGCGGCGAGCTGTTCAACGCCACCGGCTGCTGCGACCTCCTCGGCAATTTCTGGCGATACTTCAGCGGCGGACGATAGCAGCGTGTACAGGTTGGGATGGACGCTGCCGTTGGGATTTAGGAATAGGTATGTTGGTTCGCTGAGGCTGCGGCTGGCGCGACCACCGTTGGAAAAGGCTTGGACGCCGTGGCCGATGATTCGATCGACGTCGAGGTCGGGATAGACGTTGAATAGTGCGCCGATCAAGCGTCCACCGGCAACGATTTGCTGGCGTGTGGGGCGATCGCGACGGGGATCGTAGTGAAATTCAAAGCCAATGGCGCGGATATTGATCCAGTTAACGGGGACGCCAGTATCGGGGTCGCGATAGGTGGCTTGCTTCAGGATATGGAAGGCGGTTTTGCCTACCGGTACCGTCATTAAAATTTCGCCCTGGCTGCCAATCACAAAGTGGGCGCTAACTTCGGAATTGCTGTTTTGCCATGATCGCGCCACATTGCCAACGGGCATGGAGCTTCCTAGGGCCGTGTGGTGCAGAACGATGGTGTCGATGGGGATATTGCTGGGGCGATCCTCAAAATCCAGCGAGGACAAGGTGCCATCGAGCACATAGGGGGAAACGTCAATGCGGATGGTCGGCGAGTCCGTCAGTTGGGACACGATTGGCTGCAGCCCCACCGTATTTCTCGACAGCAGCGCAATTAAGCCGAAGCTCATCAGGGCTAGGGCGATCGCGCTTACGAGACGACGCCAGTAGTCAGGAAGGGTGAGTTTCAGAGGCAATTTCATAGAGCACCCTCATCCGCTGGAGTTGTAATGGATAATTTTTCCTCAGTGTAGGCATTTCATCCGTGGAGAAATGCTTTCTGGGGACAATTTGTGACTTGACGTTAGATGACTTGGGATTGATGACTTGAAATATTTCGGACCGGGTTAGACCGACTTAAGATGACTCGGCTTGGACTACGGTTAGGCGATATTTCTGGGGCGATCGCGGCACGCTGATGGTCGTTTTCACCAGCCGGGTTTCGCCCGAAAGCAGTGGCGGCTGTGTTGTGGCGCTGACAAACATGGGGCGTGTGACAAGGGACTGATCCTGGTCGTCGAACACCTCTACCTGCAACTTCAGCTTCTCCAGGTTAACGCTGCCCGTGTTGGTCACTTCCAGAACCAGCTTAAGGTAGTTTGTTGCGCCATTTCCATAGCTGCTAACAGCTTCGTTGCGGATGCCGATCTTGATGTCTGCGCCGGGGGGCTGGCTGACGACCCAGGCAAATTTGCCGACGGGGGAGGGGGGATAGCTGGCGGCGGCGGGGGCGGTTTTGAGGTGGGTGGTTTTTAGACGGACGCTGGCAAGTTTATCGAGCTGGGGGACTTGGCTTTGGCTGTTGATTACGGCGACGGGTTGCTGATCTCCCGGTCGTAGTGTGGCGTTTAAGAGGCCTATCAGTTTTACCTCCTTAACGTGAAGAACATTGCCGTTATTGTCCAGGTACTCTAGCTGAGCATCCGCTTCGCTAATTTCCTGTTTGGTGTTGTTCGTTAGAGAAAATGCGGCTTTGTAGAAGGTGGAGGTGCTGTAGCGGGTTAGGGCAGAGTTGCGCGTTTCTAGGCTGAGTCCGGCAGCGTTTGCGGCGGGAACGAACTCGGCCGGAATGGTGGCGGTGCCCTGGGTGCTGGCGTTGCTGGTGGTGTTGGTGCTGGAAGGGGGGGGCGCGCTGGTGGTGGGGTTGCTGGGGATGCTAATGGGAGGTGGGGCGCTGGTGGGTTGGGTTCCCTGCTCGGTGGGATTGAGATAGCTAAAGGCGGCGGCTCCAGCGATCGCCCCAGCAACCCCTAACCCGCTGGCAAATCTCACCAGATCTCCATTCTGCGATTTGGATTTGTTTTTTTGAGCCGCTGGGACCGCCTGCGATGAGCTGGCTTCACGCGGGGACGAGGTTGCTAGCATATCCAGTTCGTTTAGCAACAGCGCCGCCGGGCGTGAATCGGGGGCGATCGCCAAACACTGGCGGGCCAGCTTTTGAGCCTGCTCCCGATTGTCCTGGCTTTTGATTTCTTCGTAGCGTCCCTTGTGAGCCTGTGCCCAATCCAGCAACACTTCGGGATCGGTGATGGGCACCAGGGCAGCGCGTTCAAATTCAGCAATGGCGTCCTCCCAACGACCAACGCGCTTATAGGTGCGGGCGCGCTGGAGGCAGGCGTAGGCTTCAGCCTGGGCAAGCTTTAGGTCCGATGCGTCCATGCCCAGCTCTAGGGCGATCGCCTCCAGCTCAGACTGCTGCGGCAATTGCTTTTGGCGTTGGCTTAGCTCCGAAACCCGCTGGATGTAGCGAGTCACAATATCGTCAGCGTGGGAAGAATCTGCCATGGTTTGAACGGTGCAAAAACTAGCTATGACCAGCATAGCCTCCAGCAATGGAGCTGCTTTACATGCCTCAACTGCTTGCCTTACCCTACGCAGCGATAAAGCTTTGCCCCATAGCCGGGAACGCGATGTTTAGTGTCGGGTACTTGCTGACATTGACCGGTTTCTTTCAGATTTTCCGGCGCAGCAAAGTTTACAAGCCATAAATCTAGTGGCTTTGGTAAGGGGGCGATCGCCGCTTGCAAGGTGTCATTCGGCGCAGGATGCCCGGGCGCTTTTTTTGCCAGTAAAAACTGCGGCATTCTATTCCCAACCTTTTCACTTCGCGATCGCCATTCCCAAGCCAGCCCCAGCATTTCCCCGGTTTGTTCGTGATTTTTATAAACCGTAGCGATGACTGTACTGACAGTATCGGGTCGATTCTGCGCAGTTTGCGCCATAAATTTCACCATCAAATCGGGACGGTCCGGGCGCTGAAATGCCAACCCCTGGGCAACACAGACGCCGCTGATTAACGCCACCATTAGCCAGGTGATCGCCACTCGTCGCCACCGTTGCCACAGACCCCACCACCCCGCCGCAAATAAAACCACCATCCCCGGCAGCGCCACAAACTGATATCGCGCCGCTACGGTAATGTCCTTGCCCAATCCCAGCACAATGCCCAACATCACCCCCCATAGGGCGATCGCCAAAACCCCAAATCCAAGGACCATCCTTTGGCTGAGGGGGCTAAGCCACTGGTGTCGCGATTGCCATCCCAACACCATGCCCGTCACCATCAGCACCGCCACCACAGCCATGACATAGCCGGAAGTCAGCCACACTTCAGTGGACTGGTTTTCCACTGGCAACATTGCCCCCATGGTGACGGTCCAGGCGATCGCCCGACTGATCGCCTGGACCGTCACCATGGGGGCAA
>JBCCTE010000355.1:0-4178 GCA_039198915.1 Cyanobacteria bacterium P01_D01_bin.73
CCCTGCCATCCATTCGGGATATTCCAAATCGCCCACTGCTGGACGGGTTGGCGGCGGTCCGGTCCACTCGGGAAACGCTGCCACGCGATCGCCCAAATTCCCCGCGATCGCCCCCGTTGTCAGCGACAGCCACAGTCCTAGAGCCACAAAAATAGACGCAACTAGCCGCATCACCACCCCAGCTGATAATTAATAAATAAGGCGCACAAAAAGGTCATTGAACCGGCGATTCCGAAGAGATAGAACACGGCTTTGGGGCGGAAGATGGAGAGCAAAAGCCCTACTGCCTTGAGGTCGATCATCGGTCCGAAGGTTAGAAACGCCAGCAGGGAGCCGCTGGTGAAGGTGCCGGAGAAGGACAGGGCGAAGAAGGCGTCGACGGTGGAGCAAATGGAAATGGCGGCGGCGAGAACCATCATGGTGATGATGGAGCTAACGGCGCCTTGACCGATGCCCAGCACTAGCTCGCGAGGAATTACGGTTTGGATAATGGCGGCAACGGCGCTACCAAACACCAGCACGCCTCCCAGTTCTCGCAGCTCCCGCACTACGTTATCGAGGAAGAGTTGCAGGCGATCGCCCCAGGGAATTGGTGGTCTACTTTGGGCTCTACTCGTCGGCATCGCCATTGCCGCTTGCAGTGATCCCAACGATCCTTCCAAAGGCTGCTTTTGACCGTCGCCAATCCAATAGGTACCAGAGCGCATCAACCGTTCCTGGGCTGCTAGTTGAATTCCCGTTGGCTTTTGGGCGCTCCTCGGCGTCAACATAGACCGCGCCAGATTTTTATTTAGCAACGGTCGCAAATCTTCCTGTTGTCCAAACACCCAGCCGATGGTGGTGGCAATAAACAGCGACACCACAACCCGCAATACCACCAGCTCCGGGCGATCTTGAAACGCCGTCCAGGTGGACCAAATCACGATGGGGTTGATGGTGGGAGCCGCCAATAAAAAACCCACCGCCAATGGAGTGGGAATGCCCTGGGACAATAGCCGCCGCGCGACGGGCACGTTGCCGCATTCGCAAACGGGAAATAAAAATCCCATGGCGCTGCCCATCAGTGCCGCCAGTACTGCGTTCTTGGGGGCGATCGCCAGCAGCTTCTTTTCGTCCACGAACATGAATAGAACGCTGGAAAAAAGCACCCCTAACAATAGGAAGGGCAGCGCTTCTACTAAAAGACTTAGGAAAAGCGTAAATCCGGTTTCTAAAGCTGGCGTCAAAGCGTCAGGCATACATCAGACAGACAGAGGTAAAAACGGAACGGGCTCACTACGACTAATCGAAACGCCTGGAGCGCTTGAATTTTGAGGCTGACTGCGGTGCATTTCACTAGACACCGTACGCATTACATTATGTTCCAAGCCCTGTCCTTTGCCCAGATGGCTGTTCTTCTCGGTTTGCCAAGCCAGCTTGAGCTATTTCCAAAACCTGCGTCAAATCCCCCGTTAACAGCGCTGTCCCATTTAGCCACAATCTCGAAGACACTTCACTATAAAGCGTGCACTTTCTATCGTTCAGCAACAACTGTGAAAGGGGGTGGCTACGCATAACCCATTTCTGCCAACAAGCATGCATGGGTAGAGTACTGGAAAAAGGCACTCCTACCACTCCACCGGGATTACTCACACCGAGCGTATCCATACGGAGCATCAGTAGGGAGCTTGATACATGTTGCATACATCAAATAAATAAAGTACCTTATTTTGTAGGTTTTCAAGGTGGGTAACTTGAAATTTGCGTATGAATAAAAAAATAGAAACGAGAACTAGAGGCGATGGCATCTCGCAAACAGAGGAAATATTGCTCACAGTCCTGTACGGGCAGGAGCTTTATGGGGTTCAAATACCTCAAGCCATATCTGAAGTCAGTGGCGGAAAGCGGAAAGTTGGTATGGGTACGCTTTACCCAACGCTCCACAAGCTTGAAAAAAAGGGCTTTATCTCCTCACGATGGGGTGATGAAAGTCGAGAAGAGCGGGGAGGAGCTCGCCGCCGCTACTACAAGCTCACAGGAGAGGGAATGGCAGCTCTTGAAGCCGTTCAATCCTTCCGAACTAAATTGCTTGAATGGCAGCCCAGTTAAACCGGCTGAGTCTCCTCAAAGCCACAAGCTACTTGAGGAAATTGCCAAGGAGATTGCTGATGAAGAAGCTCTTGTTGAGCTTTTTGAGCAGCGCTCCAAATTAGAACGTCGGAAGCGCAAATATAAGCAGAGCGACCCGGCAGAAACCTGGGCGTCTCGCTGGGTCGCGTTGCCGATTGCTTCCCTTTTCCCTGCTGACCGCCGTGAAGAATGGTTAGGAGATTTGTATGAGCTAAATCGAGAAATGCTTCATAAAAACTACCCACGCTGGAGCGTAAGCGCCATCAACGTTGGAAAAACTGTTGTTTTGATTTTCTCAGCCCTACAAATCAAACTGTCCGACTTCTTCTCACCGCAAGCGAAGAAAACGAAGTAGTCTTTACTTTGATAAATCTCCCGAGTTTCGTGCCTTCACGATTCCGGGAGTTTTTTTGTTGCCGCGCGATTATTTCTCGCGACTGGCTAAGCCTGCCTGAGCCACTTCCAAAACCTGCGTCAAATCCCCCGTCAGCAGCGCCGCCCCATCCAGCCACAATCCCGGAAATACTCCACTGCGAAATACCCTATTTCCATCGGGTTGCAGTGGTTGATATGTGCCGGTTTCATCGTCTAGCGCAAACCATTGGAGGGGCTTGAAAAGGTCATCGTTGCCAATGCTCCCGACTGGAGACCAACAGCATCAATACCGTGCCCCTGAAGGTTTCCCAAACTTCAAAGCTGACACTGAACTGATGTTTCTCTCAAACTCCAACTGTATGGTCATCAATTTCCGCCATCTCGATAGTGCGCCCCTGCCAATCTTTGACTAAGAAATTTAGGGGCTGATCGCTGCGAATTTTGTTTTTAAGACCGCGCATCTGGATTCGCAGCAAAATCTGTTCCAAGCAACCGCGATCAAAGCAAACGTGGCGCTGGCTGTTCTTATACCCAAAGCTGGCACCGGAGATCACATGAACTTGCACATTTTTCTTTAGCTGGTACCAGAGCCCCTCCGGTCGATCCGTCGGTGACATTGTCCGTGTGGGTGGATTGTAGGTGGTAGGCGATAGGTATAGCGGGTCAAAACCAGACGTGCCGAGGGTTTGCTCGTAATTGTAGTAGTACTGCAACGGTACCTCCGCCGCCGCAAAATTTAGGTCACCTTCGTAAAACTGCCGCGCCACTTCCAAGTCCGACACCATCACCGTATAAACCTTCGGCGCACTGGTTAGAAACATCCACATCGCGCCGCCATAGGCCATCAAAAGCAGCACCATAATTCCCTGGGTGGAAAACAACGTATCCAGGGGAAGTCCAAAAAGTGCTAACGGTAATGCCAAGGACAACGGATAAATCACGGGCGACTCCAAGGAGCAAGGCTAACGATAGTGTCTAAGTCCATCCTAAACGCTGAACAAAAACGCTGAGCAAAACATAGGGCGCGTGAAACACACTAGACAGATTTCTGTGGTGCATTGCCACGCACCCTGCAGGAAGATGCTTCTCAGGCTATTTTTATCGTGATCGCCTGGGATCGCCTAGGACGCTAAAGCAACCGTCAACATCTCCTTCAGCTCATCTTTTTGGTACAGCTCGATCATAATGTCAGAGCCGCCAACAAATTCCCCGTTCATATACACCTGGGGAATTGTGGGCCAGTTGGAATATGCTTTAATGCCCTGACGAATCTCAGGATCCGACAGCACGTCAAAGGTTTCATAAGGGATGCCAAAGCTGTTGAGAATCTGCACCACATTGTTGGAGAAACCACACTGGGGCATCAGCTTGGTGCCTTTCATAAACACAAAGATCTTGTTGTCAGCAACCAGCTTATCGATGCGCTCTTTAACTGCTGTATCTAGTGCCATAACTTGTCTACCAGTAAGCTCAATAAACTTGGAAATAAGGACGAAATAAACGCGAAGAAACGGTGTCAGGAAAATTGTTTTGCCAACAGCTTCTTGCTAGCTACTCGGAGTGGTTTAGGATTGCGATGCCTGCCAAGCTTCGGGGGTGTAAGTCTTGAGAGCCAGGGCATGAATAGCATTGCTATCCAGTTCCTCTTGCAACGCACCGTAGACCAGCTGATGCTGTTTCACCAGGCTTTTTCC
>JBCCTE010000356.1:0-4173 GCA_039198915.1 Cyanobacteria bacterium P01_D01_bin.73
ACAGTGCCCCCCAACGCCCCCGGCGGAGCCTTCAACGGAAAATCGTCACCAGCCCCCGCATCAAACAGTGGCAACGGAATCGTCCACGCATCGCACAGCAAGTCCCGGAATGTAGCCCCTATCTCCTCAGGACACGCCTCCACGGCGAACCTATTGTCCTTGGGCTTAGGCTTGTTCGGCACCACATTGCCCCCCTCAAGCAGCGATGACGAGAACGCACCCCGTCCCACTCCCACCGAACCATCCTGCAAATCATCATCGGCTTCCGTCGACTGCCGCCAACCCAATGCTGCCACCGCCTCCACCGCCACGCCATCGGACAGGACACGCCAAACCCGACAGTGGGACGCCCGCAAGGTGATGTTTATTACTTGAGTCAGGCAGCGACACAGGACTGACAGGTGACTTTCTGACAGGGCACTTTGTCCGAGATACGCTAGCGCCGTTTGGTATCGATCCCTACTTGAAACGCCATCATCCTTCAAAAGCTGCGATGCGAACCTGGCGTACTCCTCAGCGTCCTTCGATTCTTCCAGCCGACTGAGGACCTTCCCATCGGAAGCAAGAAAACCTTGAACAGCGCTGACCTGACGAGAATTAATAGACTGGGGCATGGTCGGTGTAGTGTGTTACCGATCGCGGCGTTTACTACAGTCATGAACTACTCGAAAATACGGGACGAAGCGTCAATTTGAGTAATTACTGTCACCACGGTAACAATTCCTTGTGCTAATAAACAGGTGAAGAATGCGGAAAGTATAAGGACTCTTTGATAAGTATAGTGCGATCCCAAAAAAAGTATGTAGACAACAAACTCGTAATTCCTAATCCTTCCGAGAAATTAATCCAATACTTTGTCTAATTCCCTGCGGTTCTAGAACAAATTAAATTGATTTGAACTTAGTTTCATCGCAAGGCGTTATTACCGAGCCGGTTTGCTATTGTCTCTAAACTGTGGGATGTGAGGTCTTTTAGAAGTTTTTCTGATTCCTTGGCTGATAGCTTTGATGATTTTGCAGTAGGTTTGAATTCGATGTTCTGATATTAAATTTTTTGTTTGATGATGCTACAGTTCGCCGTCTACCTTTTCAGACTTAAGTGGAAACATTTCGTACTTTTTGGCGCGGAGAAATTTAAAGTCGAGATTGTCCTGACGTAGCATTTCACACGTGTAGAAGGTATTGGTAGATGCACCCTGACGATTAGCCCCCCAGCTTTTACGAGCTGAGGGGCTTTTATTTTGCTGGTCTGTTTTGACACCCCATTTCTGGAAAGCTAGGGTTTCAAAATTTAGTACGTTTTAGTACTTGCGTTGGTGCCTGTCGTATCCGTCGACGGGCAGTTAACGCCACAGTCGATTTTCTAAATCCCGTACCTGACGCTCTACGCGGTCCAGCCGCCCTCGCAGTTCATCAAGCTCTTTTTGTTCTGGAACGCCGAAATCTGCCAGGATTTGTCGCACCTGTTTGCGAATCATTTCTTCCATGGTCTCCGCTGGCGATCGCCCATCATCGGCGCGGCTACCCTGAACGCTCTGCACCACTTCATCAACGAGCTGTCGTGCCTGATCCGGGTCCAGCTTGCCGGTTTTTACCCATTCGTCACTAACGTCCTTAAGCTTCTCGGTAACAACGGCTGTTGTGCCTACGCCGATGGTTAGGAGTTGCTGTAGCCAATTTTGATTATCCATGGCGTTAGAAAGGAATTTTTAAGGGGATTTGTGAAAGGGGGGCACCGTTGGCGTTGAAGAAACGGTGCCGGTTAGAGGTTGCCTAGGGATTGAATTTAAAACCCTGAGTTTAAAACACGGTGGGGTAGCCGGGATAGAGATCCCGAGGGCGATCGCTGCCGTCGATGCAGGTATCCATGGCTTCGGCAGGGTCGATCTCTAGCTGATTAACCAGAGCGGTAGTGCAGTCGGCAAAGCGCTGGGGCAAGAGACTGCGATGACAGTAGCCGAGGCTGGCTTCGGTGATGCGCTGGCTATTGCGGTCAATTTGGGAAATTTCGCGGACGCAGCGGGAGACGCCTTTGGGACGGCGGGTCTTGCGGCAGGCATCTAGGGCTTGGCGGGCGTCGATAGTGGTGTGGCGCTCGATGGTTTGTACGCAGCGGGAGACGGCGTTGGCGTCGTTGGAATAGGCGCAGGTGCTGGCGATTAGCTCGGGGCTAAGGTCGGTGTACTGGTTTAGGCGGCTTACGCAGCGGCGGGCATCATGGGGAATGCCGATAATGACTTCTGCGCTGGCGGGTTCGGCGGTACCTAGGCTAGCGGGGAGAGCTAGGGCGATCGCTCCCAAAACAGACAGGGGACGGATGATTCCACGAATGGATTGGGAAAATTTCTGGGAGGTCATAACGGCGGCTTCCGGGCCAATAAAACTTGAGCTACAGCGTCGGCATTTCTAAACGTTCCTTATTTTATTGGAACGTCAGGCCGGTGAACGATTCTGAAGAATTTTGGGGAGAGTCGGCTCTATCCTAGCGATAAAAAGGGTTGAGCTAGGAAGTAGCTGGCAATGCTTTTGGCGTCGATCGCTTCCCCAGCGCGAAAGGCAGCTTCAAACTCGGCGGGGGTCATCAGCACCACTTCAATGTCTTCGTCCTCGTCCTGGGCAGGCGGCGTTTCCAGCTTTTCCAGGTTGGTCGCCAAAAACGCGTAAATCAACTCGTCGGAGTAGCCCGGTGCCAGGGGAAAGTCCCCCAGATGTCGCCAAGTGTCGCTGCGATAGCCGGTTTCCTCCTCAATCTCTCGCTTAATGGTTTCCGCCGGATCTTCGCCCACTTCCACAGTGCCCGCCGGAAATTCCAGCAGCCGCCCCGCCAGGGCAAATCGATATTGCTTTACCAGCACCAGTTTGCCGTCGTTGGTGAAGGGCACCGCCAGCGCTCCGCCGGGGTGGCGTACACATTCCCATTCCCCCACCGCACCGTTGGGTAGGCGTAATTTCTGAACTTCGTAGTCAAATTTGCGCCCGGTATATTTCAGGCGTTGGTGCAAAACTTCGGCGTGCTCTTGGCCCAGGGTCATAGCGTTGGGGGATGTTAATTAAAGGCGAGGTGAATTTCCGAACAGTCTACCGTTTGCAGCAGTTGTTCGATGGTTTTGCCCGATCGCGGATCCACCCAATCCGCCGCAATATCCGCCAGGGGCTTCAGCATAAAGGCGCGATCGCCTAGCCCAGGATGGGGCACGGTCAAATGGGGCAGTTCAATAATGGAGTCGCCGTATAGCAATAAATCCAAATCCAAGGTGCGCGGTCCCCAATGCACTTCCCGCACCCGCCCCAGTTGGGTTTCCGTATCCAGCAGCATCGTTAGCAGCTCACTGGGCTCCAATGTGGTTTCTAATAGAGCGCAACCGTTTAGATAGTCCGGCTGAGGCGGTCCCATGGGCGGGGTGGTGTACCAGGGCGATCGCGCGGTGACGGTAATTTTTGGGTGATTGTTTAGGCGGGTTAGGGCGGTGTCGAAAGTTTTGGCGGGGTTGTTGAGGTTGCCCCCTAGGGCGATCGCCGCTGGCATAGATGAATCAATGGAAGTTCTTGTCATACTCGTCGTTGGACTTCGTAATAACAGTCATCTTTCTACTTGAGTAATCTTTGGGCGGCAACATTTCAGAGATTTGCATGGTTTATACGCTACTGTGATCGCCCTTACGACTTTTGCTCAACCACAATATCCTGCGCTGATTTTTCCAAAGCCATATCCCCAGCTGCGATCGCCCCTCTAGGATGGCTGGCATCCGCAAAAGATTTAATGGTGCCCGCCAACGGCACTGCGACGACGACGCCCAAAACGCCCGCAACTTTAAAGCCCGCCAAAATTGATAACAATACCCACACCGGATTTAAGCCTGTAAATCGTCCCAATAATCGAGGGGCGATCGCATTTTCAATTAGCTGGTCCAAAGCAAAGGCAAAGATTAAAACTCTAACGCCTAGCCAGATATCTTTGAATGCCAATAAAACCGAAACGATGGTGATACTAATACCAGCACCAAATGGCAGAAATGCGACTATTCCGATCGCTAGTCCAAAGATTAACCCAAAGGGAACCTGCATAACCAGAAACAACACCAACATGGTGCTACCAATTAGCCCTGCCAGTGTTGCTTGTCCCGCATAGTAATTGTGAAAGTTTTGCCTTACACAATGGCGTACTTTATCCCCC
>JBCCTE010000357.1:0-4171 GCA_039198915.1 Cyanobacteria bacterium P01_D01_bin.73
ATGGACTGGCTCGCCATAGTCATAGCTTGATGGCGGCGATCGCCCCTGAGACTTTGACAGTATTGGCTGCGAATACGACCTGTTGCGATGACCTAGAAATTTGCTCGCCCGTACAGCGCTCTAGCGCCCAAAGGCTCGGAACAGAGACAGTTGGGCAATGGCGAGAGGCTAATGCTGATGGAGAGCATGGGACGGAGGAGGCAGATAACGATGCCCGCGACGATTTTCATGACTTGATTCCTTTAGGGCACATTGCGCTGCCCGAGATTCTTAGCCTGACCCACGGCTTTTCCTTTGAGCGCTGGTACCATCGCCAGGTTTTTTGCCGCGTTTGGGAGTCCTATCACCCTGATGATCCCCGGATTCAGCGGTGGCTTGATGCCCCTCAGCGAGTCGTATTTCACGGCGATCGCCCCCAGAAGCATCGGCGATATTTCCACGGATGGCTACAGCCGGGACCGTTGCAGGTGCGCTGTAAAGCGGGAATCACGGACCCTGTGGCGAGCTGGCCTTGCGATCGGGAGATGGCGTCGCTGGATGATTTGGAGCAGCAGTTTGACCTAGAGAATTACGAGGTTAGCGGCTGGCTGTTTCTGGAGGCGGTGGAGGTCACCATCCGAGAGCGGATGTATGACTTGACCAAGTGTTTGCTGAACGGCGAGTCAATTTTGCAGCTGGAAAAATTCCAGCAGGTGGGGCAGATTTTGCGCCATATTTTCCGTGCCGATCAGGGCTTTGTGCTGCGGACGGATCGCGATCGCGTACAAATTTCGCGCACCGCTAAGGATTGCCCGCGGGAGGTTTCGAACTTAATGGTGCCCGGCGGGACCGAGTCGGCGTTTCTGCGGGCGATCGCTGCCTGTGAGCCGGTGATTGTTGCCGATATCTCCCACGGATCTCCGAGTTTGCTGGAGCAGTACTTTTTGGATTTGGGGATGCGATCAGTGCTGCTGATTCCTCTGCGCCTGGAGACGAGCAGCAAGGGAGATCAAGCGGCGCAGTGCTCGATTCAGAATCTGTCCGGTGGCGTTGTGGGGCTGGCGAGTCGGTTGCCCAATCATTTTGACCGGCTGGATCGGGAGCGAGCCTTTCGCCTTTCGCCGGCTTTGACTGCGGCTTTGCGGGAATCTGCCCAGGCGCGTTTTAGCCATATCCATCCGGCGGTAACCTGGCGATTTGCCCAGGAGGCGGAGCGTCGTAGCTGGGGATTAAAACCGGAGCCGCTGGTGTTTGAGGGGGTGTATCCTCTGTACGGGATTTCTGATTTGCGCGGGTCTTCTCTGGGGCGGGACCTGGCGATTCAGACAGATTTATTGAGCCAGTTTCGATTGGCGATCGCCGCTTTGGATGCTGCGTGTCAGGTGCAGGATTGGCCGCTGCTGGACCAGCTGCGCCAGGATACGGCGGAATATTTGCACGAAATTGAAAGCGGAGTCACCGTGGAGGCGGAGGTCAAGGGCGTTCAGTTCCTTCAGCGCAATTTTGAGGTGCACCTGGATTACCTCTCCCAGCTCGATGAAACGGTGGATCAGGCGGTGACGGCCTACCGTGAGGCTTGGGATTCGGAGCGCCAGAGCGTTTACCGCGCCCAGGCAAAGTATGACGCCACCATTGGCAGCATTAATCGGGCGCTGCGGAAAACCTGGGACCGTTGGCAGGCGAGGATGCAGGCGATCGCTCCCCACTATTGCGATGTGGACGCAACGGACGGGCTAGACCATATGATTTACGCCGGAGCCTCCATCGCGCCGGGCATGACGCCGTTTCATCTGCAAAATCTACGCTACGAGCAACTGCGGGCTATGTGTGCCTGCGCCCGCACCGGGTTCCGCATTGAGCAGCACTACGACAACCAGTGGCTGCTAACCCATCTGGTCCTAACCCAGGGCACCCCGGTAGATATTGTCCACGACGAAACCACCGAAAAGCTGTTTAACGTTCGGGGCACGCGGGACACCCGCTACGAAATTGTGAAAAAGCGCATCGACAAGGCACGGGACGCAGAAACGGGCGAGCGAATTACCCAGCCAGGACAGCTCACCATTGTTTATGCCACCGACGATGAAATGGTGGAGTACAAGGAGTATTTACGGTATCTGACGCGGGAAGGCTTGATTGCTCCGGAGCGGGATTATGGGGAGATTGAGTCACTCCAGGGAGCCAATGGCCTGCACTATATCCGGGTTCAGGTCCTGCCAAAGGTAGGCAAGGGTAAGGATGAGGAAGACGACCTGGAAGTAATTGAGGAGGCGAGCCTGGAGCACTTAATTCGCAAGGAATAGCGACGTTTGGGACCCAATCCAGCGGACTTACCCTAATTCCAATAGTCCTGGCGGTGGGGTTATTTCAACGCGCCTCGCTTCCAAGTCCACGACGGGCACGATCGCATCCACGAAGGGGATCAGCACTGTGCGATCGCCCCCCTCCAACTTGATCTCCAGCAAGTCCTGCGCCTGAGTTTTCAGGTCAACCACGGTACCAACTATTGCTTGAGTCGCCTGATCCACTACCGTCAGTCCCATGAGATCTAGATAGTGAAACTCGCCGTCTTCTAGGGGGGGGCGATCGCTGGCGGGGACGTATAGCGTCGATCCCTGCAATCCTTCGGCGGCAGTGCGACTCTGCGTCCCCGCCAGTCGCAGGATATACACCGTGCCCTTACCGTTGGCTCGCCCCGATAAAAGCTCCACCGGCTGCGGCTCCGTCTGGGAAACCTTGGCACCAACGGGCAATATCCAGCGAGTGCCCGGCTCCGTAAACCGCTCTGGAAATTCCGACTCCGGCTTAACACGCACCTCGCCCTTCAGCCCTTGCGCCCCAACAATAATGCCAATGCTTAGCCACTCCTCCATACCTGATTCGCCTCAATGGCTGCCCAAATTTCCTACACTCAAGTTTTCCTAAACCACAGACATCGTAGACGAAAGAGGCTGGGTGGATTTAGCTCTGGACAAGGGTGGCGTGCTGACCATCGGCTGAATTCCTGCCATCGCCAGAATCTCGGGGATCAAATCCTCCCGTCGCACTGCCATCATATGGACGCCCTGGCACATTTCCCGCGCAAGCTGTACCTGCTCAGCAGCGATCGCCATCCCTTCGCGCAGAGGATCCTGTGCCTGCGCCAACCGTTCAATGGTGGCATCGGGAATCGTCACCCCTGGCACACAGCGATTCAAAAACATGGCGTTCTTCGCCGATTTCAGCAGAAAGACCCCCGCTAGAACTGGCTTGCCGCAAGGGATAGCGATTTTATCCATAAACGTCGCCAACCGATCAAAATCTGAAATAAGCTGGCTCTGGAAAAATTCTGCCCCCGCCGCCAGCTTTTTCTCAAATCGCCGCTGCAAAGCGGACCAGCTCTTAATTTGCGGATCCACCGCTGCCCCGGCAAATAAATCCGTCGGACCATCCGGCAGCGGTTTGCCTTGCCAGTCTTCCCCACCGTTCAGCTTGGCGATCGCCGTCAGCAGTTTCACCGACTCGAAATCGTAAACCGCCTTCGCATCGGGCTGATCCCCCGCCTTAACCGGGTCCCCCGTCAGCGCCAGAACGTTACGAATTCCCAAGGCATGGGCACCCATCAAATCTCCCTGGAGGGCGATGCGATTGCGATCGCGACAGGTCAGCTGATAAATCGGTTCAATGCCCCGCTGTTGCAGCAAAACCGCCGACGCCAGCGACGACATGCGTAACACCGCCCGGCTGCCGTCAGTAATATTCACCCCGTGGGTCCAGGGCTTCAGCAACTCTGCCATTGCAACCATATGGCTAGGGCTGCTCCCCTTGGGCGGCATCACCTCCGCCGTCACTAGAAAATCGCCAGCTTGGCTTGCATCGCGCAATCGCGTCAGTGGTTGCATGGCTTGTTGCATCGTTATGAAAAAATCTGAGAAATGCTAGTTAATAATGGGAAATTGAAAATGAGGCTGTAAACAATGCGCAGTCAGGCAAGTCGGGCGGCGATCGCCCCAAACGCCCACCAAAGCAGCCACTCACTGGGCAAATTTGCGCTCAGTTACTGCCCACGTCAAGTTTCTGAGACCCACCGATGAGAGGTCCTAGTCCACAGGAATTGCTCCTGTCCCCACTCACCACAGGCTGACGCTCGTAATGTTCCTATGAAGTGTAACTTGTGGGCTATTCCAAGATCCCCGCGAATTTTGATTCTTGG
>JBCCTE010000358.1:0-4169 GCA_039198915.1 Cyanobacteria bacterium P01_D01_bin.73
CCGCAGCGCCAGAGACACCAGCAAATTGGCATCCTTTTCGGGATATCCTGTCGGTCCGATCGCGCCCCGTTCCTCGCCGCCGTGGCCGGGATCAATCAGAATCGTCGCCCCTTGCAATGGCTGTGCGAGATTACTTCCCAGCGTCGGGGGATGGTTGAGGCGCAGTACCAGGGTGTTGTTGTCGTAGCGCAGCGTGTGTCCCCAGGCTCGTCCCCGCAAATCCACGCGGAATTTCAGCGTTGTTGGCTCCGTTTGCTCCCAGGTAACTCGCTCTACGGCGCGATCGCGAGAGACTGCCACGATATCCGTCTCGGCGATGGTGTTGTGCAGCGTCAGGGTCACATGGCGATCTCCCTGGGTCAGCGATACCGGCACCGTGCGATCCAGGGGAAATCGAATTTCCGTCGCGTTGTCCAGGCTGAAGCGGGGATTGGTGACGCCTCTCCCGGCAGTTTTTGGGGGACGACTGGTGACGCTGCGCAGGCGGGCAGGCAGGGATACGGCATGGGCGATCGTCCGAGTTTCCCGCTGTCGAATCCAAGCACCGTAGCTTAGCCGCAGCCATTCGCCGTCGTAGCCCGTAACCGTGGCGCGAGTTCCCTGGGGCAACGGCGTCAGCCGGGAATGGTTGGTGCTCGGTCCCGTCCGCGCTACTCCGGCGATCGCGGTAACCTCTACCATCGGCAGCTGATCCGGATCCAGAATTTCTAATGCGCCCAATGCCAGCGGTCCTTGTCCGCCTCGCAATGTCCCCGAGCCGTAATTTCCTGCAAGAGCTGGCAGCGTTTGGCATCCCGCATAGAATCCTAATCCGCCGCCGCCATTGTCAGGATCGGTTTGATCCACCAACGCCGCCTTATTGTCCAAAAGTACCGAGTCCGCATCCTGGGGCACCAGCGGGATATCGAATGGCGATCGCCCCCCAAAGAATCTAATCAGCGGCAGAAAATCCGTCAGCCCCGTCGCTCGAAAACAAAGCTGCTCTCCTGGCAATCGCCCTAAATCTCCCTGCGGCAAAATCTGGCTCTCTACCCAGCCCTGATCTCCCGGCGGCGTCACCCTCGAAACTCTCGTCACCAGGCGGGTAATGGTGCGATCGCCCTGCCGCAAAATAAAGCGATTTTCCCCCATTGCCAGCGGAAAACTGGGCGCAAAATTTCCCCCGGGACTTTGATGCACTGTTACAGGAGCGCTGTTATTGAAGACGACCGTGACCGACTGAGACGGGTCGCCGCTGCCGATAAAGAAGATGCGATCGCTAACAGTCCGGTGTTCTGCGGGCGGATAGACCACCTGGAAATCCTGAGCCGTGTCCGCCGCTGCTGCTATTGGCATTTCGTCCGAATTCAGAGCCGGTATCGGATGTGCTTTAGCTATCCCAGCGTGAAGTATCCCTAAAGCTAGGGTTGCGATCGCCCCCGACATTCCCGCGAGCCCCACCAACCACCTTGACGCCATTGTCACAGTCACTCCACCCAGCTCCGACTAATCTATCCATGCAGTTACCACCAGTATCTCAATCGTTGTCGCTCTCCAAGGAAAGATCACACCATGGACCCCGATCAAAAACCTGGACTTTACGAGTGGGACCACATGCAAATAAGTACCAAAAAAGCTCGATGGTCCCAGGATTTTTCCTAGGACCACCGAGCTAATCAAACCAAGACTATTGGATGTGACGATGCCTATTGTTGAAGGCTCAATTGAACATTCTTGGATGATTCAATCGCTTCAACAGACTTTTTCTTGCATTGAAACCAAGCAGAGTTTCTTTCATTAGGCGTACGAAACCGTACTGTAGTTGCCCCCGAATATCGCTACGGCTCGGGTCAAAATGCCGTCGAAAGGCAAGCCCGTCAGACCAATCCGTAGCTCAACTTAGCCGCGACGACGACGGCGGGCAACTAGGTAGGAACCCACCAAGCCAACACCCAACAGGGACGCAGGCTCGGGAACGCCAGCGGGAGGAGCAATGGTCAACCGAGCAAATAGGTTAACGGAAGAGGTGCGTCTCTCCTGAGAAATGAACTCTTGAATTAGCTCAGAGTCGGAGCTGTCGCGGAAACCTAGCAGCTCAACGGTGTACTTCTGCCCGGCGACCGTGAAGGTCTCAGTGGAGAATGCGCTGTTCCAGGAAATGCGGTCCGCGCAAGGGGTGTCACTTTCGTAGGCACAGTTTTCAATAGACTCTGAGTTGGGGGTCTCTTCGACCTCAAAGTCAAAGTCAAAGTTTTTGATGCCCAGCTCACCCAGGTCAATTTCCACATCCAGGCTGGCACCAGAAGCTGCGCCGGCGGAACCGATGGGATTGTTGTAGTGGGTCAAGGTACCCAACTGGAAAACTTCGCCGAATTCGACATCCGTGGAACCAACGCCTTCAAAACCCAAGCCGCTCTTGGAAGCGTGGTCATTGGGGTCACCGGCAGCACCGTCGATAAAGGGGGTGCCCCAGCGAGCTTGGTTTTCGCCATCGATGGCTTGAACGGTGCTGTCGCCGAAGGTGGTTGAAACACCGTCGTCGTTACCGTAAACAATTTCGGAGCCGCCGGTTACGCCGGTCCAGAAACCGGTGGTGCGGTTAATACTGACTGCTTCAGCGATCGCTGCAGAAGAAAGGATTGCGCCTGAAACAGCAACGGCGGAAAGCTTTGTAAATGTGGAACTCAAGTTCATAGCTAAAGATTCAGAGGTAACGAGCAACTACATTCTCAAGTTACCTGTGGGGGGCAATACCCTGACACCCCCTCTTTTGCTTCTTTACTAGCTCTTCAATTAGATGCGAAGCCTTTGCCATCGCTTCACACTTCATCAACGCTTCATAAAACAGCCCAACTATTTAGTTTTTTCGCTATTAGTGGACTTTACGTCACACGAATAAGTGATTATACCCACTCTAAATAGCCATTTCTGAGGGCGAACTAGGTACAACTGCTCAAAAAATAATTGGAATTAGAGTTGGAATTAGTAGGTGCGCGCCACGATGTAGTCGGCGATCGCCTGCAATGGTTTTGCATTTTCCCCAAAACTCGCCAAGCGAGCTTTCGATTGGCTGATTAATTCCTGGGCGCGATCGCGAGATTCCTGCAATCCCACCAAGCTGGGATAGGTCGCCTTCTGGGCATCCACATCCTTGCCAACGCTCTTGCCCAGCTCCTCTTGGGTGGCGGTGATGTCCAAAATATCGTCAACAATTTGGAAGGCAAGTCCAATATCTTTGGCATAGCCGGAAAATTCTGCCAGCAACGCTTCATCGGCTCCCGCTAGAATTCCGCCAGACACAACGCAGGCTTCCAAAAGCGCCGCGGTCTTATGCAAGTGAATAAAATTCAGTGTCTCAAGCGTGGTGTCTGGATTGCCTTCGGAGGCAAGGTCTACAACTTGACCACCCACCAAGCCCGCAGCGCCTACCGCCCGCGCCAGGCAACTTACCACCCGCAGAACCCGATCCGCTGGGGCGCCTTCGGTGTACTTAGCCACGTATTCAAAGGCGTAGGCTAGCAAACCATCGCCCGCCAAAATCGCTACATCTTCGCCGTAAACCTTGTGGTTGGTGAGCTTGCCCCGGCGATAGTCGTCGTTATCCATGGACGGCAAATCGTCGTGGATTAGGGACATGGTGTGGATCATTTCCAGGGCGCAGGCGGTGGGCATCGCCACTTCTATGGATCCCCCAGCCAGTTCACACGCCGCTAGGCACAGGATTGGGCGCAGTCTTTTGCCGCCAGCCATCAGCGAATATTTCATCGATTCGTAGATGGTGTCGGGGTAGACGGCGGTGATGGTCTTGTCCAGGGCGACTTCCACTAGCTGCTGGCGAGATTTGAGATAGGCTTTCAAATCAAATTCTGTGGATGAATTTGCAGCGGCTGTCGGGCGATCGCTAGTGGTGGTCATAGCAGTGAAGACTTACGGGAATATTGCCAAAATGATTTGGGGCAGACGATGGGCATTGTATCTCCCCGCCGTGACGCCTTGCGATGCTGCCTGGGTTTTTGTAAAACTTCTGCGAAAATCACGCCAGAAACGTCAAGCAAAATTTCAAAATATGCTGCTGTATCCCGTAGCCCTGGGAGGCACTGTTAAGTTCTAATTCTTCGGTGCCGTGCGCCATTCGTAGCTAGACACGGTGTTTTGCATTAGCAGGGTAACGGTCATGGGACCGACGCCGC
>JBCCTE010000359.1:0-4163 GCA_039198915.1 Cyanobacteria bacterium P01_D01_bin.73
CGGCAACGGTCGAGCAAAACAATAAATTGAGGCAATTATTAAAATAAATTGGTTTATAAGCAGGTCCGCTAACCTGAAAGAGACAAGCAATTTAAAGTTACTTCAAGCGTTCATCTCTGTCCCCCATGGTAGTCGATCCCCAAATTTCTTTATGGGTATTCAGCTTAATTTGAGATTTAAGAGTCTAGATGTAACATTTAGCGGCAATCTCCAAGAAATTCAAATCATCCCCCTCGCCCGAACAATTCAAA
Organism: Cyanobacteria bacterium P01_D01_bin.73; assembly: GCA_039198915.1. Lineage (GTDB taxonomy): Bacteria > Cyanobacteriota > Cyanobacteriia > CACIAM-69d > CACIAM-69d > CALGDE01. The sequence continues at coordinate 252 of JBCCTE010000359.1, forward strand.
GGTTGATTGCTGAAGAAACGGGGCAGTATCCCCTCGAGCCGTTGTTCCAGCTAGTGGAACAAGTTGACCAGCTATTTCCTGTCTTAAGTCTCAGCGATAAGTTCAGCACCTTAAAAAGCTGGCTATCGCGATCGCCCGAAAACTCCACTGAGAAGCAAAAGCCTCCCGCCGAGCGATCCCTAGTCGAGACGCCCGAACAGGAAATACCGGAGCTATCCTGGCTGCCAGATTTTTTGGATACCTTAATTGCCAAAGCCATTCGCCCGGCATTGGCGCAGTCTAAAATCCTGTCAGACTACGAACGCAACGAACTGCTGCAAGGCTTACCTGACAAGGTGGATGGCGAAATATTCCGCGTCGGCATTTTTATTGGCGATACCCCCTCCGCCGCCACTCAGCCCTTCAGCGCTGAAGATGCAGTGGACGGTGCCGTCGTCGAATTCCTCAGACGACGGTCCTCCAACGCCCCAGCCCCAGAAACCACTACGCCTCCGAAAACACTGCCAATTCCGGAGCATTTCCAGGGTGATCGCCTAGCCGAAGTTTGGCGAGTTCCCTATCGAGAGCGAGCCGCAGAAGCCAACCAGTGGGCACAGAAGCATAACATTGCCCCCGCCAGCGAGGATGAAACCCGCACGGCGCTGCTGTTAATCGACGTACAAAATACCTTTTGCCTGCCAGAATTTGAGCTGTTTGTCGCCGGGCGATCGGGATCCGGAGCCATTGATGATAGCCGTCGCCTGTGTGAATTTATCTATCGCCATCTGGGCGTCATTACCGACATCATCCCCACCCTCGATACTCACGGCGCAGCGCAGATTTTTCACCCTACGTTTTGGGTAGACCAGGCGGGGCGATCGCCCGATCCCATGACTATCATCTCGTCCGCCGATGTGGAATCGGGCAAATGGCAGGTCAACCCATCCCTCAAGGGCTGCTTTCGGGAGTATTCCCACACCGATAATCAAACCTGGGCGCTGCACTACGTACGACAGCTAGAGCAGGCGGGCAAATACCCCCTCACAGTGTGGCCCTTCCACGGCATGCTCGGCGGCATCGGTCACGCGTTGGTATCGGCAGTGGAGGAGGCGATTTTCTTCCACAGCATCGCCCGGTGCAGCCCCACTCGCTATGAACCCAAAGGCCAAAATCCCCTAACGGAAAACTATTCGGCATTGCGTCCCGAGGTCAGCGAAGCTCCCGATGGTCAAATTATCGCCGCTCCCAATTCTTCGTTAATCAAGCGACTCCTCGCCTACGATCGCATCATCGTCGCCGGTCAAGCCAAGAGCCACTGCGTCGCCTGGACTATCGCCGATTTATTAGACGAAATCAACAAGATCAATCCGGCGATCGCCCAGCGGGTCTTCCTTCTCGAAGATTGCACGTCCCCAGTCGTCGTCTCAAACGTAGTGGACTATACCGATGCTGCCGACCAGGCGTTTGCTGAGTTCGCGGCGGCGGGGATGAACTGTATTCAGTCTTTGGACTTCTGCTAGAAACTCTGCCCTTGGGGAGACAGCGCTAGGCGATCGCCGACTGCAACTTCGCCGGATTCAACCGCTGGAACAACCGCTCCTCTTCCACCGTTTCCCCGTCTGCCGTCACCGCCACCCGCAGCACCCGCACCACGGTCGCCTCATCCAAAGTCACCAGCATAAAGTTATGGCAGGTCGTCGTCCCCACGGGCTCAATCCGAGGCACCACCGCCGCATTTAAATACACCGTCCCTGCCCCATCCACAATCACCCGATCGCGCAGCCGATCCTTCGTATGCCGCAGCCGATGGTGCATATGCCCAAACGTCACCAGCGGCACCGTCTTCCCCATCTCCCGCGCCGCCGTGATCGCCGCCGTTAAATCGCGATCGCCAAAATCTCCCCCTAAAGGCTTCCAATCCCGTCCACAAATCGACTCTGGCTCGTTCCCCAATCCGTAGGGACCATTGTGCCCAATAAAAATCAACGCCGACTGACCCGCCTCTCCCACGACCTGCTTCAGCCGCGCCGTCGACGCCTCCAAATCCGCCACCCCAAACCGCTGCTCATAAAATTTCTCGTTCTGCCACTTTGGACCGCCCCAGCTAAAGGGACGCCCCCCCACAACACTCACCCCCAACTCCGCAAAATCCTTAAACCCATATCCCACATGATCCGCCCCAAATAGGTCGAGCTGAATCTGCACCCGGTCCTCAACCTCGCGATCATAGGGAGCCTTCTTACGTCCCCAAGGCGTTGCAGTAAACCAAGCGTCATGGTTTCCCATCACCACCGCCTTCTGTACCGGCGTCTCGGCGATCGCCCGCACCACCTCCACCGACTCGTTGCCAAAATCCCCAACGAATAACGCCGCATCTACCCCCAGTCCCGCCAAAATCCGCCCATCCGCCGGCAGCCACTGGTCGTGCACATCCCCAACCACCGCAATCGTCCGCAGCGATCGCTCCCGTTCTTCAAGCACCATAAATCTCTCCCAACATCTCACGAACCAACAGTGATCCCCACACTCCGTTGTAGCGCGAAAATCTAACTTGATTCCTAACCCTCCGAGGGAGCTGGAGCAGCAACCCGCTTGCGCAACGAACCTGCCCGCCTCTTCGCCACTGAATTCCCCGGCTCAATCTCCAACACATTCTCGTAGGCTTCCAATGCCTGGGGGATCAACTGCTTCTTCTCGTAAGCAAACGCCAAATTATTCCACGCCGTCGCATACTCCGGAAACGCCTTTACCGCGCTCTTATACTGCCGCAGCGCCATATCAAACTGCTCCTGCGCCACATAGCCATACCCTAGCGCGTTGTAGATGATAGCCACATTCTCCGGCTCCATCTCCTCCTGATCCTTCAGCGCCTTCTGCAACTGCATCACCGCTTGGGCAAACAATCGCTTATCCAAATAAATACTGCCCAGCTCGTAATAATCCTTCGCCGTCGCCTCCCGAGCATCTACCTTCGCCTTCAGCTTCGACATCGTGCTCTCCATCCGCCGAGTTTTGAACGCCTGGCGCAACACAAAAAAGCCTGCCCCAGCTAGCAGAACAATCAGCAGAACGATATAGGACAGAATTAAATTTTGATCCATAAGACGTCTAATAAAACGAAGTCAAACAGCAATATAAACGGGTATCCCCAGCAAAGCATTATTTCATGTCATCCCGGAAAAATAGGGATCAAAGCCGCGATTCAGCTCCCACGGAAGCCACGGCAGTCTCCCCCCCGCAAACAATCCACCCCATTCACCATTAAATTTTCTCCCTGTCCGGACAAGTAACTTGCCCTGAGAAGAAAGGGGTGGTAGATGCACCCCGATAGACCTCGGGCCTTCGGGCTCGAGGTTTTTCGTATCCGACTAAACCTCGAATTGCCGGGCAATTGGGCGCAGAAAAGCGCAGCAATCATCACAGTAAGGGGCTCTCCGGCGAACCGGAGAGCCCCCTACTGCTAACTACCATTAATAGTGATTGCCGACCTTGCGGTGGTGAACCGCTGTCATGCCCAAATCATTAGCGACGCGACCTTCATCCACGGTGCTGTAGACAATCCAGTGGTCTCCCACATCCATCCGGCGGCTCACCTTGCACTCCAGGAACGCCAGCGAATCGCTTAGAACTGGCGATCCATTCTGAGCCCGCTGAATATCAATGCCCTCAAAGCGGTCTTGACCCGGCGCAAAGCGCTTCAGGAAGTGGGTCATCAGGAAATTGTAGTTTCCTTCCTCCAAAATATTCAGCACAAAGGTGTCGTTCACCTGCATCAGCGATTCGATCGCCCGGTCCTTCGCCACCGCGATCGACAGACCCAACGGCTCAAAGCTCGCCTGCGCCACCCAGGATGCCAGCATTGCACCACTAACATCACCCTTCTGGGCAGTGATGATGTAAAGCCCACCACTGAGACGCCCCATCGCCTGATCC
>JBCCTE010000360.1:0-4157 GCA_039198915.1 Cyanobacteria bacterium P01_D01_bin.73
CCGTCAAACCGTAGACCGAGTTTTGTACTAGAAAGCAATCCAGCGAGATCAGCTTACGTTTTCCAGGAACTCTAGCGGATTTGCCATATTTTCCGCGAACCCTAAGATGCCGCGATCGCGATATTCATAGATGGGCTGACCGTCGGTTTCAAACAGGAACGTGCCACCCCGCTGGGTCATATAGCTAGCGTCGGGCACGTACTGACCCCACTTGCTCAGCACTTCCACCATATTTTTCAGCCGCACCGTTGCCAGCTCGAAGGGACGCTGAAATCCGCTGCCCCCCGCTGCGCCGAAAAACTTACCCTTCAACGGCGGCAGGAAATTGGTCTCGATGGTTTCATCATCGTCGATAAGCTGCGGTGCTTTGCGATCGCCCCGATAACCCCGAAAGACTTCTGCCAATGTCCCCGGACTAGCAATCCCGGCACACATCAACATCAAATTCACCCAAGCCTGCTGGGACGACGACAGCACTGGCCAATTCGTCGTCAATCCCTCGTACAATTCCAATTCCCGATGCAATTCCCCGGTGGCGTCCATCCACAGCCGGTCCGTGGGAAATCCCGTAAACTCGCAAAACACTTCACCGGACTGGCTATCGCCAATCCCCACCGCCCGCACATCAATATCCATCTCGCTTAGGCGATCGCGCTCCCGCCGAATCCACCAGGCGTATTCCAAACTGTCAAAATCCCCCAGCTGCGGCCACATCAACACCAATGTCCGCTGACTAATCGCCCCAGGCAAAACCGGCGTCATCTCCCCACCACCAACCCGCAACCGCTGCGATCGCTGCAAAATGCTGTAGGTGGAATCCGTTGAAACTGTGCTGGTCATGGCAATTGGGATAATGCAGTTTCAGTGATTTTAATGGGATTTACGGGATGGAAGCGAGGCCAATATTTTTCTGACGGGCTTCCAGAATTTTTGGGAGGAGAGCCTGATTGCTCTCCCACAGTTCAAACTCTTGCTGAGTCATACCTAAAACTTCTCGTAGGGAGCGATAGTGGGGGAGATGGGTTTCACTCCAAGCATCAATAAAGGTTGTGATGTCCTTGGGTAGAACGGTTTCTGCCATACAGGCATCGACAAAATTTTGTCTTCGAACTTCCAAACTTTGGAATGCTTTTTTCAGCGCTGCAAAGAAATCTTTGAGTATCCAAGTCTGATCGCTATCTCTCCATTCCAAAACTGAATTGCGGAGCGTAATAACCGTTGTCAGAGTTGGTACTCCAGCATCATCGGAGAACTCCACTTCGTAGGCTTCATCCCCATGGCACTCAATAATCGTCCCCATGCTGGATTGTGCCAGGCTCAGTTCAGGGAAGTCGCGATCGCACATGATCGTGTCAAAAAGCCGAGGTAGTTTCTGGTCCATACTGTCATTTTTGTACAACGTAGGCGGTGGTTGATCTACCAACGTCAGAGTTTTTGGGAACGACAATCCAGCCAGTCAAAACCAATGCTCGTTGGTTAACATCAATCCCCTCAATCTCCAGCGTAACAGTGTAGCGCTGTCCGTACTGGTCTTGCTTACCAGGAATGGCTTCTGCATCCAGTACTTTGTCTCTAATTTGGTCAATTAAAGGCTGATAATTTTCTTGCGTATAACCGAGGGCACTGTAGAAAACTCTTGCTTTATTAGCACCGCGTTTGTGATTGGGATTTAAAGAATATTCGGTGATTTTCTCTGGATTGATTTCGATATGATTGACGATTTCTCGAAATTTCACGCTGGTTGATAAATTCAGCTTTCACAGTTTAAAAGACTGCTCTCTCTACCCATTGCAACTCCGCAAACAAATTCCCCGAAATGGCCACATGGGCATCCGTTGCTCCAGCCATGGCAAACACCTCCCCATCAAAGTATTCATATTTGACAGGGCTGTCCGCCTCCAGGGCAAGGTATTCTTTCAGGCTGAGTTTAGGAGATTGGGCAAGCATGGCGATCGCTGGCTAAGAAATTTTGATTCCTTCGTAAATCGGAAAGTTGAGGCGTTTAAAGGCTTGGCGATTCAACTCTCCGCGAAAGTGTCTAAACTATCGTTCCAATGCAACCGCTGCCATCTGGACCATAGAGTATAGAGAGTCCCAACATTTACTTGAGCGTCCCATTGTTGCTGGACGATGACCTGCTGAGTCTGCGAATACTTGCTTCCAAGCTGTCATCAGATTTTTTATCAAGCGCCCACCTTGATTGAATTCTTTTGGAATATCAATGCTCCAAGTATCATTTTCGCTCTTCACAAACTGAGAGAATGCGCCCAGCAATGGAAAAATCAGACCATCCGAAACACTTTTGATGGCATTGCTTTTCTTATCACGGTCAATACCGTTCCTAATGTTGAGCCTTTCAAATGCCCAACCGGAACGCCAATGCTGATAGAACTCATAGGCTCTGGGCGCAATGTTGATGACATACGCATATATACGAGCCTCATGCTTCTCCTTAGCATTGACTTCTTCTTCCCCTGTCTGAATTTTCCTATGCGACTTGTAGTAGTCGCCGAACCGCTGAAGTGATTTTGCTGCCTGATGGTAGGAGAATGATCGAGATGCAACGCCCATTTTTTCCCGAATCTCCTCTGGCATAAGCGCGAATGAAGCGCGAATAACCTCATCAACAGGGATGAAGCTGTCACCAAGGTCCGTCTCGCTAGTCTGGAGTTGTTTGCCTGGATAATATTCCTCGATTCGCGCTTTTAATTCATCAAAAACTCCTTCCGCGCCGGCTATTGACACAAACTCCACTTTATTTTGCATATTCCGTGCGATGGAAATTTGAGAAACTAGTCCCTCTCGATCAGAATCTGCAGATCGAGGCAGAACGATAATCTCTAGCTTAATAAGCAGATCCTCAGGCAGTTGATCATCATCTTGCATGGATTTGAAGACGCCACAAGTGTTCGCACCATTGATGCAACTAGGATCTGACAGTGTAATGACTTTGCCTTTGTCATCTGGCTTAGCTGCCGCACAAACTAGGGTGACTCCGCCGTGCAACAGATGAAAATGTTCTGGGTCGCTCTCAATTGAGGAGCGAATCGCTTTATGAACTGTTGTTTCTTTTTTTCCTGGGCTATCTGCAAAGTAGCCTCGAACATTCTTGTCCGTTTGAATCCCAACCACTTCACGCGCCGGAACTAGACCGACTAAATGCGAAATCTTTTCTTGTTTCGTCGCACTGGCAGTAATATTTCGAAGATTTTCGTACGAGATCGATTTTGTGACACTCGCCATAGCTTTTAATCTCTTGTAGTTTGACCAGACTGGCTGCTTGAGACCCGTATTTGAATCCACAAATCAGGCGTACAACTCAGTCTTTTCTCACTATAGAGCAAATCTTTTTTTTGTGATCTTTTGCTGGTGGCTGATATGGAAAAGTATCAACCACCACGAAGAGTCTTATTTACTTGGCACCAACAGGCATACCCAGTAGCTCCTCGATTTTGGGCATATCTTCGATCGCAATCACCCGACCTTCATCTTCAAAGCCTTCGATCTCATCGAAGTTGAGATAACGGTATAGATCACTTTCGAAGGGCGCGATTTTCTCCTGAACGATCGCCATATACTCCTCAACGGTGGGAATCTTACCGAGAAGGGCACACACCACCGCCAGCTCAGCGGACCCCAAGAACACCTGAGCGCCTTTACCCATGCGGTTATTGAAGTTACGGGTGGAGGTAGAAAATACCGTCGCATTGTCCTCTACGCGGGCTTGGTTACCCATACATAGAGAACAACCGGGCATCTCCGTCCGCGCACCAGCCGCCTCAAACACCTCATAGATGCCTTCCTTGCGCAGCTGCTGCTCATCCATCCGCGTCGGCGGGCAAATCCACAGGCGACCTTTCACCTGCCCAGCCCCTTCCAACACCTTTGCTGCCGCCCGATAGTGACCAATATTGGTCATGCAAGAGCCGATAAACACCTCGTCCACGCGATCGCCCGAGCACTCAGACATCAGCTTGATATTGTCCGGGTCGTTCGGTGCAGCCACGATGGGCTCAGTAATTTCATCCAGATTGACAATCACGGTGTCGGCATATTCCGCATTCTCATCACCAGACATTAGCTGAGGATTCGCCAGCCACTCTTCCATCTTGGCCACCCGGCGCAAAATGGTCTTGGCATCGGAATAACCCCGCGCC
>JBCCTE010000361.1:0-4150 GCA_039198915.1 Cyanobacteria bacterium P01_D01_bin.73
CTCCTTTTGCCTCGCCGTTTTGCTGCCTACCCTTCAGAAAGCCAGTCAGAGCAGCCTCTTCGACTGACTCTCTGAAGTCACCCTCTAAGCCTTAGTATTATATTGTTACGGACGTTACGCTCCTGTTAGATATCTTTGAGTCTTTACCAGTTTCTTGGTGATCGGTTTCGGGAGTTGTGCACCCAATGGGTTAGCTTTTTCTGCCCTGCCTAGTCTTTTCTCGGTTTAGTTTTTTCCTGGATCTTTCCCTTCGGATCATGAATTTTGACATCGACCCCACTACGCTAATTGGTCTCGGTGGAGCTTTTTTGACCACAATGGCTTATTTCCCACAGGTGTTGAAGACTTGGCAGACTAAGTCGGCGGAGGATATGTCCTGGGTGATGTTGATTGCTTTGTGTATTGGGGTTGTGCTGTGGTTGATTTATGGATTTAAGCTGCACAATACCCCGTTGATTGCGGCGAATATTGTGACGCTGACGTTTACGACAACGATTTTGGGGCTCAAGATTGTCTACTCTCCGAAACGGGCGGACGGATAGGGAGCAAAGGGGATTGAGCTGTGTGGGTGTTTGAGGGCAGGACGTTGAAGACGGTGCAAATTTTGCTAAGGGGAAATCAGGGTGATCAGGAGGGGTGGTGGCGATCGCCCCTCCCTCTATCGCGCATTGCAGCGATCGCCCTGGCGGCATCGGGACTGTCCTTGGGCATTGTCCCTGCGAGTCTTCAGCCCGCAACGGCGCAGCTCCCATTTTTCCGGCTATTGCAACCGCCACCGGATGAGTTCCCCCCGAGCCCGCTGGAGCTAACGGAGGCGGACCCGCTGCTGCCGGAGTTTCCAATGGAACGGGAGCTGACGACGGCGGAGAAGGAGCGGCTACGGCCGGCGCTGGATCAGTTGCGGGCGGAGGGCGTGCAGTTATCCCAGGCGGGAGATACAGTGCAGGCCTATGAGCGCTGGTATCGCGAGTTACGGCTGCGGCGATTTTTGGGATTGAGCGAGGAGATTGTGGCGATCGCCCAGGTGGGGGAGATTGCGGCACAGCAGGGTCAGACGGATGCGATTCGGGTTTTGACGGAGCGGTTGCGGGCGATCGGGCGCGGTGAGGATGCGGCGGTGCCTACGCGGGAGGATTCGCCGTTTGTGGAGCTGTCGGCGGTGCCGGAGTTGGAGTCGGCGGTGCTGGAGAGGTTGGGGGTGGCGTATCAGGCGGTGCGGGCTCCTCGGCTGGCGCTGGTGGTGTTTGATGAGCTGCTGAAGCGCGATCGCCAAGGAAGTAATACTGACCAAGTCCAGTTGCGGCTAGAGACCATCGCCGAGCTGCATTTATCGTGGTTTGACTACGGTCCAGCGGCGAACTACTACGAAGAATTGCTGACGCTGGAGGTGGAGCGGCTTAAGCGCAATCCAGTACCGTTGCAGGAGCCAACGGCGGTGGTTACGGTGCCAACGGAGCGACGACTGCCGCCGGAAATTCCGTTGCCCTATCGCAAGACGATCGCCTACCTGCAACAGCTTGGCAATATTTATCAGCGGGCAAATTCACCCAATCAGGCGATCGCCACCTACCAGCGACTAATTGGCACCTACAGGCAACTGGGACTGGTGCGACCGATTCCGGCACTACAGGTCTCCGCTGCCGATAGCTACGCACAGTCCGGAGATGGGGCTTCGGCGCGATCGCTATACCTGAAAGCCAGCACCCTCGCCCAGCAAATTCAGCAGTTTTCTGTAGCTCGCAGCGCCCTAACCCGGCTGATTAAGCTGTACCAAGACAATCCTGGGCTACGACCAGCGGAGGATGCCGTTGTACAAACTTCCCTAACGGAGCTAGAGCTGGCACGACAGGCGGGAGATGGTTTCGGCATGATGGAAGCCTACGACCGGCTGGGGGTATGGCTGCGATCGCAGGGACAGATGGACCAGGCGCGGGTGGCATTCGAGCAAGGTGCCGTCCTCGCCGGGCAGCTCAATTACCGTCAACTGCACTTCCAGCGCCAGCTACAGACTTTGGAAAATCTCTAGGCAAGCCTACGCGATCGCTAAAGATTGCAGGGCGTACCGCGATCGCAGTCGAATGCCTAAATCGCTGTCCTCTTCGCACACCTGTTTGAGAATGTTGATCAGCGGGTCGCGTAGTTCTGGAGCCGTAGCGGTTGGATTGCTGAGCAGCGCCTGGATGCCGGCGATCGCCCCATAGCGCACCACCCATTCCACGTCAGTACAGGCTTTGATCATCACCGGTGCGACCTGCTGCTGTTGCTGCTGACACAGCTCCGGCTCCAGCTCCTCCCAGTGCAAACAACCCAAGCCCTTAACCGCTGATCGCCGAACACTAGGTGCAAAATCCCCATCCGCCACCGCCAGCATTAAGTCCAAAGCCCGGGGATCGCCAATCTCCGAAAGCGCCCGCGTTGCCCACGCCCGCGCCCCGTAGTTGTAGCCATCGATTTGGGCCATAATCGGCTCCACCGCCACAGTCCCCAGCGCCACCAACCCCTCAACGGCTGCCACCGCTGCGCCGGGATTGTTAAATTTCAAAGCGTTCATCAAATGGGGAATTGCCTCCGGCAGTTTTGCCGCTGCCAGGTCACGCACTGCATCCACTAGGGCGATCGCCGTCCCCGCCTCATCCAGCGCCCGAACGAGGCGCTCCAAATCGGTGTCAGGTTCAGCGTCAGACGTGGAAAGAACGGGGGAACTGGACATGGCACAGCAGTTGGGTAAGTCAATGCAGCGGGAAACAATAAAAACTGGGCGGTAGGTATTAGGTCTACCTCACCGCCCAAAACGCTTGCGAAATTTCTTAGCGCCGAGACTCTCTTGGCGCTAAGAAATTTCTTGGCGTCAGAAGAGTCTCGAAAACGCCTTAAAAATCTTCTTCAGAATCCTCGGGATCACCCACCATGTTGGGGCTGATTAGGGTGATATCAAACTCATCCGGCGGTCCGATGGACAGCGTATCTTGTTTTAGCGTGTAATAAATTGCCCGAACCTGGGGACCGAAGACGATTTCATCCTCGTTTTGCAAGTCGTGGACCTGTAGCTTGCGCCCGTTAATTAGAAGACCATTTGCACTGGGCTTGCCCTTTAAATTACCGTCCACAATGCGATAGTAGGCGGTGCCATCGTCATAGGACAGGCGGACCAAGGTGGCGTGGCGACGGGAGACAAACTGTGACACCAAAATCACATCACACTTGGGGTCGCGTCCAACGGAGTAGACCGGGTTCTCGAGGACGATCTCGCGACGCCCTTTGTCATCCTCAACAATCAGTAGATGATTTTGACGGGGTTCTGAGGCCATTATTTCAACGTACGACTAGACAATTGGAGAGCGATCGCAAGGCAACAAGGTAAAAGTTTGCGGCGATTCACGTTGCTACGATACAGGCAACCTTTAAGCAGGATGCCATAGCTTAGCATCCTAGGCAGAGCAACTGTTTGAAAGAATCACCGTGAAACCACCGAATATTGTCTCCTAAAAAGGGAGAGGCGAAAGCGATCATCCGAAATTAGTGAAATACGGAGTAACAAAGCTTAAGCTCAGTCGGCGCTTACCGGTTTTTAACTGTTATAGCCGCTTTCTCATTGATGGTCTCGCCCCCTTTTGACACCCTTTGCCTACTTTTCGCTATTGCCCTTAGCCTGCTCCTTACCAAAGCGTTGCAGCGTTAGAGAGTTGACGACGACGCTGACTGAACTAAACGCCATAAAGCCCGCCGCCAGGGATGGGCCTACAGAAAGTCCTAAGCTTGGCATCAATAATCCCGCCGCTAGAGGGATGCCCACCAGGTTATATCCCATTGCCCACACTAGGTTTTGTCGGATTTTGCCGAGGGTCGCCCGCCCGAGTTTCAACGCGGCGGTTAAGTCGGGCAGGGCGTTGCGGGTCAGGATAATATCAGCGGTCTCAGCAGCGGCAGCAGTACCGGTGCCCAAGGTAATTCCAAGGTCCGCCTGGGCGATCGCCGGCGCATCGTTGGTGCCATCTCCCACCATGGCGACGGTCTGTCCTTGGGATTGGTAGCGGGATACGGCGTCAGCTTTGCCGCTGGGGGTGATGCGCGCCTGCACTAGCTCGGGGGCAATGCCGACGGTTTGGGCGATCGCCTCAGCGGTTTCCGGGCGATCGCCGGTCAGCAACGC
>JBCCTE010000362.1:0-4140 GCA_039198915.1 Cyanobacteria bacterium P01_D01_bin.73
GTCCTAGCCCACCCCAACCGGTAATTCAGCTTACTCACACCGTCTTTCTGGATATCGTCGATTTCCCGTTCGCTGAGATTAAGGATGCTGGCAACTTCTGACTCTATTTCACTAACTGAAGCTGATTTTCCTAAGGCGCGAATCGCTTCCAGCGTCGGATTGAAGAGGGCATCGTATGTGTAGTTAAAGTCGGACATAGATGGTGCAATTTGAGGCCATCACAAATCAATTTTCCTTGAGGCTAACGTCTTCGTAAATGTCTGCGATCGCCACCTCAACCCCAAGGCTACGTAACTGGATTTTTGCGTCCTTGCCAGCGATCGCCCGATAAACCCACTCATCTTCAGACTGACGGCAGAATTGCTCTACGCGGTACTGGTTTTGGTCAAACAATAGATATTCTTCAAACTCGGCGATCGCGCCATACTTCTGAAACTTTTCGCCCCGGTCGTAGGCAGCCGTACTGTCGGGCAAAACCTCAACAATTAGACAGGGATTTGTAATCGCAGTTTGGCTGTCATCTCGATATGCAGGATCGCCCTTCACTGCCATACCATCGGGATATGTGAAGCTGTTGGACTCGGGAAGCCAAAGCTGCATATCGCTATTGAACAGTTTGACCGTGGAGATATTGGCGGCGATTAAAGCTTGCTTGAGATAGAGAGCGAAGTATAGAGCGATCAAGCTGTGGTTAGCGGTTCCGCCAGGCATTTCTATGATTTCTCCGTCGCGATATTCGTGCTTCGTGGCGGCGATCGCCTCCTGGCGAAGGTAATCATCAACAGTGTATCGACGGGATGCGGTGGAAACCATGATTTAAGCCAAGCCAGCCCAGAACCAACCCATCGATCCTATCGCGCTCAATGGATGGCAAACTTGGACTTTCGATCTAATGTTGCCAAAACTTGTTAAGCTTCATTACAATTCAAGGCTTGCCTTTTCAGGACTTCGCATAGAAGGTTTCCTGCTTAAACGTTTAAATTCTGTCGGCCTTGGGGTGGGGCGATCGCGCCCAAATCACGCCCAAATTATCCATTCTTACCCGAGACTGCTAAGTCGCCCCCGATATGAGCGCCCCGATCCGTAACGTTGCCATCATTGCCCACGTTGACCACGGTAAAACCACCCTGGTCGACGCCCTACTGGAGCAATCTGGCATTTTCCGCGAAGGGGAGGCTGTCCCCACCTGTGTGTTGGACTCCAACGACTTGGAGCGGGAGCGCGGTATCACCATCCTGTCCAAGAACACCGCCGTTCGCTACAAAGACACTCTGATCAACATTGTTGACACCCCCGGTCACGCCGACTTCGGTGGTGAGGTGGAACGCGTTCTAGGCATGGTCGACGGCTGTGTCCTGATTGTGGACGCCAACGAAGGTCCGATGCCCCAAACTCGCTTCGTACTCAAGAAGGCATTGGAAAAAGGGTTGCGCCCCATCGTGGTCGTCAACAAAATCGACCGCCCTCGCGTGGATCCCATGAGCGCGATCGATAAAGTATTTGACCTGTTTGTGGAACTGGGTGCTGACGACGATCAGTGCGACTTCCCCTACCTATTCGCTTCAGGACTCTCCGGCTTTGCCAAGAAAGAGGTAGAGGATGAGTCCGACAATATGGAGCCCCTGTTTACGGCGCTTCTAGAGCATGTACCGCCCCCGGTTGGTGATGCTGACAAGTCCCTTCAGCTACAGGTCACCACCCTGGACTACTCCGACTACCTGGGACGTATCGTTATCGGTCGCGTCCACAATGGCGTAATCAAAGCTGGTCAGCCCGCGGCACTAACCAAGGAAGACGGCAGCGTTGTGAAGGGTAAGGTTTCCAAGCTGTTGGGTTTCGAGGGCTTGCAGCGCATTGAAATTGAGGAAGCAGCGGCGGGACAAATCGTTGCCGTTGCTGGTTTCGCTGACGCCAACATCGGTGAAACTATCACCTGCCCCGATGATCCTCAGGCATTGCCCCTGATTAAGGTCGACGAGCCCACCTTGCAGATGACCTTCTGCGTTAACGATTCGCCCTTTGCCGGTCGTGAAGGTAAGTTCGTTACCTCTCGTCAGTTGCGCGATCGCCTAATGCGAGAGCTAGAAACCAACGTAGCCCTGCGAGTAGAGCCCACCGATTCCCCTGATCGCTTCGCCGTATCCGGTCGTGGTGAGCTGCACCTAGGCATTTTGATTGAAACCATGCGCCGGGAAGGCTATGAGTTCCAGGTATCCCAGCCTCAGGTAATTTTCCGCGAAGTCAACGGTCAGCCCTGTGAGCCCTTTGAGCAGCTGGTTCTGGACGTTCCCGAAGAGTCTGCCGGTGGTTGCATTGAGCGCCTGGGTCAGCGTCGAGCGGAAATGCAAAATATGGAATCCCCCGGCAACGGTCGCACCAACTTGGAATTCCTGGTGCCCGCCCGTGGTCTGATTGGCTTCCGTGGTGAGTTTATGCGCCTAACTCGCGGCGAAGGCATTATGAACCACAGCTTCTGGGAGTACCGCGCCATGTGTGGTGACCTGGAGACCCGTCGCAACGGCGTGTTGATTTCCTTCGAAGAAGGGGTAGCGACCTTCTACGCCCTGAAGAATGCTGAGGATCGCGGCTTGTTCTTTATCGAGCCCGGCACCAAGGTTTATCGGGGCATGATTGTGGGCGAGAACAACCGTCCGCAGGATCTGGAGCTAAACCTGTGCAAGACCAAGCAGCTCACCAACCACCGCGCAGCTACCGGCGATGAGCTAGTGCAGCTACAAACGCCGATGGAAATGACCCTGGAGCGGGCGTTGGAGTACATCAGCTCTGACGAAATGGTTGAGGTAACCCCTGAATCGGTTCGTCTACGCAAGATGCCCAAGAAGAAGCTGGCCCGCCGCTAAAAAAGACGCTGTTGGTTCAGTGAATCATCAGTGAATCCCACAACTCCTTTTGTCCTTGCTGTCATGAGAACTGCCGGACGAAAGGAGTTTTTGATGTGGTGAACCGGGTCATTGACGCCAGCTTTATACTTCCGTCAGAGCTTCAGCTTCAATCCCTGAATCACGAAACAACGATATGATTCAAGTGCGGTTATTGAGGAGTCCATTATGTTTATCCTGCCTGGATCTGCGGTTCGTGTAACCAACCCTGCGGATATTTTTTACGGCTATCAGGGGCTGGTGCAGCGCATTGTTGACGGTAAAGTTGCGGTGCTTTTTGAAGGTGGCAACTGGGACAAGCTCATTACCTTCCGCCTGTCTGAAATTGAAGCCGTGGATGCGACCGCTGGACGTAAGAAGTAACTCAATAATCTGAGAGAGGTCAAACCCATGCGTTTGCCCCTGCCCCAGTTTGCCGCTGGCGATCGTGCCCCCAACCATATCGGCGAAGTGATCGCCAATGCCACCACCCATTTTGTGGCTCAATGCCTCGCGCCCGATACGCTGGACTTCCCTGCCGCGCCCGCCTTTGGCAGCTGGGTTCGCGCCCACGACGAAGAATCAGGGAATTGCATTCTGGGCGTGGTTTATCACACTGCCACTAGTCCCATTGATTCAGTGCATCGGGCGACGGCGCTGGGGCTGTCCATTGATCAACTGCGGGAGCAGCAGCCTCAGATTTTCGCCATGCTGAAGACGGAATTTGAGGTGGCGATCGCCGGCTACACCCCTGATAAACTCCAAGCAAGCCCACCCCCCACCAGCTTTTATCACTATCTACCAGCCCGTCCGCCGCAAGTTCACCAGGGCGTCTATGGCTGTGAATCTGAGTTAGCGATCGCCTTTACAGAAACCTTCGACTTTCTGCGCACCCTGCTACAGTTTCCCGGCTTGCCCAACGATGCTCTGATTGCTGCCGTACTGCGAAATATTTATCAGCTGCGGGGAGGCGATCGGCAATGGCTAATCCAAGCCGGTCGCCAGCTCAGCATCCTACTCAAAGACGACTATGACCGTTTACGAGCCATCATGGGACAAATCAGCCTTTCTGCATAAAAGCACTAACCACCCTACCGCCCCTTTCTTAAGGTTTTATAAACACGCGCGCAACAATTCAACGGTTTATTGCAAACAAAATTGGCAATCATGCGCCTTTCTTAAGGTCTATGACAGTTTGACTGGCTTTGATAATGGCTCAAATCGGTGGACTTATAATTCTATGTGAAACTAGCATTTTATA
>JBCCTE010000363.1:0-4100 GCA_039198915.1 Cyanobacteria bacterium P01_D01_bin.73
AGCGTTGGGGCGTGGCCAAGCGGTAAGGCAGCGGATTTTGGTTCCGCCATTCGTAGGTTCGATCCCTACCGCCCCAGTTAGTTAAACGTGGTCCGAAACGCAGATAGGTCGTATCCACACGGTCATTCTCAGATGCGTAAAAATAGGGCAGAAGAATAAGGCAGGAGAGCGAATCGAACGTTTGCTCTTTAAACACTACTCGCAAGATTTGCCTTGTACAGAGTGGTTGGCTAATCAGGACTATCAGTCTCAACTCACAACATTAACGGCACAAATTCCCGCTGAAAGTTCTGGGTGTTCAGATGCGTAACATGCGTATACACCCACTGTTCCACCAGTTGCATGGGTGGAAAACGCGTTTAGGAAAAGCGGAGCTTGACAATGCGGTAAAAATTGCAAATGTTGGTGAAATGCCAGCAATCTAAATTCCGACTACCATACATTAGGTAACAAAATAACAAGAGTCGACTTCAGTACTGTCCGATGGGCGTCAACAGCCCATTGGTTTTACGTACCCTAGGGCGTTGTTGACAGTCATCTCAGTACTGCGATCGCATGTCTCCTCCTTCAACATTGCCACGCTCCAAGCTCGTCATCGCTGCATTTATTGAGTCTGATTGGGATGAAAAGCTAATCCAACAGGGGTTTAGCTACGACCAGGCAATCCTGATGACATTTCAAAATGCACCAGACTTCATTAGCTATTTGGAAGGGAGTCGCCACGAACTAGACGGCATTATTCTCGAAGTTGGACCGTCCCTTTCGTCCTTAGTGGCGCAATTGTACCAGCGAGCCATTTTGCTGCCTGCCATCATTTTCTCCTTAGACAAATCCTCTGCTCTTCCCTCGTTGGAAGGATCCGTCGCTGCAGACCTAGCCGTTGTTGGCGGCAGTAACGACGATTCCAGTCTTGCTCAGCCATGCTATTACCACCAGGCAGAAGTCCAGATCTTTATTCGAGAAGGGGACAACGAATTCCCTTGGGAGACGCACTTACAGGAATCGATCACGAACTTTTTAAACTTGCATACGAAAAGCGCTCTACACTCTGACTCAAGTTCAGATCAATCTGCCCATAATGCGGAACACTATCGGCTCCTGACCAGCCAGCAGCGGCGGCTAGCGGAGAAGTTGCAGGTTCGGTTGGGTTATTTAGATGTTTACTGTAAACGTGAACAGAAAAACTTTCTCCGAAACCTGATTCCCGAGGAGCAGGAGAAACTAATCGCGGCGCTGAGGGGAGAATACCGGGCGATCGTTCTCAGCTATTTCGACGATGATGCCGACACAAACCTCAAAATTGACAACCTAGTAGACACCGCCTTCTTTGCCGATATTTCCGTGTCTAAAATGGTGGAGATTCATATGTGGCTCATGGATGAATTCTCCAAGCAGCTTAAGCTGGAAGGGCGCAGCCCTGAAATCCTACTAGACTACCGGCTAACTCTAATTGATATCATCGCGCATCTGTGCGAAATGTATAGGCGCTCAGTACCCCGTGACCCTTAGTCTTTAATCCATCCCGCTTGGATGTTTTTAGACGAATCTTTCGTAGGAATAACCGAGAAATTAAGCCGAAATTACCTCATCAAACTTCAGCGTATATAGTCGCCTACGACCCCAACAGCTTATGTAAGCTTGTAGAAATCGCTCAAGAAGCATAGATTCTAAAACACCGAAATCAAAAATATTAAGACATTGTGATTCCTATAACGTCTAGCGGATCAGATAGAAGCGGCGGAGATACGACCTTCTAGAGGTGGTTTTCACTGCCTACCCGTGGTTGGGCCGCGTTTATTCTAGTGTGCTAGTGGCACCTTGGAGCTTCGTCCAAGAAAGTTTTTCCTTGGCTTCTAATCAACAGTGAACTCACCTGTCAATAGCAAATCTTCTTCCCAATAAATTGCGACTAAAGTCTATTTCTAAATCACTACTTTTCACAAAAATAATCATCCTTCAGAAGAAATCGCCAGCCAATTGCCCCACCTTAGAAAAGCCCCTATTCCCCACCACAATACAGCTATGATTCCCTTCAAAAAGACTTACGTTCTAAAACTCTATGTGGCAGGGAATACGCCCAATTCTGTGCGGGCCCTCAAAACACTGAAAAATATCTTGGAAGAGGAATTTCAGGGAGTGTATGCCCTCAAAGTGATAGACGTTTTAAAAAATCCTCAATTGGCTGAAGAAGATAAAATTTTGGCGACGCCAACTTTGGCAAAAATATTACCGCCACCGGTCCGGAAAATTATTGGTGATCTTTCTGACCGAGAAAAGGTCTTGATCGGTTTGGATCTGCTTTACGAAGAACTGTCGGAGGAAGGTGATAATTAACAGCTCGTTTCAATCAGTTGCTAATTCTTTATTTCAGGTGATCTTTGCTATCAGCCACTTTCTGCTTTCTGTTCTACCTTGCGTTTAATTATTGACTTCTATCAGCGTACGTACCTTTGCCATCACCACCTCACAGCGATTCAACACAGGTTGATGGGTCAGAAAGTATAGATGACTGAAATATAGCCAGCCGAAAAAGGCGTTTTGACGCCTCCACCGACAGATCGCAATGCATATCCTCAATACGAGTCATTTTGTGTATTGAAAGCGCGATGGAATGTTGAGCTTAGGGTTGTTGTGGAGTAATAATGCCCCTGTCGGAAAGTTTAAAACTGTTTTAGAATCTTTGTGCTTGGTTGATTTGCATTGAATCTGAGCATTTCGAAATATTTTTCCGTAGATTGTTTTTGTGGGCTCTAATGGCTGATAACGAAGCAAATGTCACGAATGTTCAGGAAGCCTTAGGCGTTCAAAAGATCCGCACTGCGATCGAGGGGTTTGACGACATTAGCCACGGGGGGTTGCCCGTGGGACGGGCGACGTTGGTCAGTGGAACTTCTGGTACCGGCAAGACGTTGTTTGCCACTCAGTTTCTGTATAACGGTATTGTCAGTTTCAACGAGCCGGGCATTTTCGTTACATTTGAGGAGTCGCCAGCCGATATCATCACCAATGCCCAAAGTTTTGGCTGGGACTTACAGGAATTGATCGATGCTGGGAAGCTTTTTATTCTGGACGCTTCGCCAGACCCCGATGGTCAAGATATTGTTGGTAATTTTGACTTGTCCGCACTGATTGAGCGAATCCAATACGCTATCCGTAAATATAAAGCGAAGCGGGTTTCGATTGATTCTATTACGGCGGTGTTTCAGCAGTATGACGCCGCGTCGGTGGTTCGGCGGGAGATCTTTCGGCTTGTGGCGCGCCTTAAGTCCGTTGGGGTGACGACTGTGATGACGACGGAGCGGGATCAAGAGTATGGTCCGGTGGCGCGGTTTGGGGTAGAGGAATTCGTTTCCGATAATGTGACGATTATGCGGAACGTGCTGGAGGGAGAGCGGCGGCGGCGAACGCTGGAGATTTTGAAGCTGCGCGGGACCACTCATATGAAGGGTGAGTATCCGTTTACGATGACGAACAATGGCATCAGTATTTTCCCGCTGGGGGCGATGCGATTGACCCAGCGCTCATCGAATACGCGAGTTTCGTCTGGAGTGGAGACGTTAGACCAGATGTGTGGCGGCGGTTTCTTCCGCGATTCGATTATTTTGGCGACGGGGGCAACGGGAACTGGCAAGACAATGCTGGTTAGCAAGTTTATTGAAAATGCCTGCAAGAATGGCGATCGCGCGATCCTGTTTGCCTACGAGGAGTCACGTGCTCAACTCTCCCGCAATGCCTATTCCTGGGGAATTGATTTTGAGGATCTGGAGCAGCGTGGTCTTTTGAAGATCCTGTGCGCTTATCCTGAGTCAGCAGGATTAGAAGACCATTTGCAGAATATTAAGTCGGAAATCTCTGAGTTCAAACCATCGCGGATTGCAATCGACTCCCTGTCTGCCCTGGCAAGGGGAGTGAGCAATAATGCGTTTCGCCAGTTTGTTATCGGTGTGACTGGCTTTGCAAAGCAGGAGGAAATCACCGGCTTCTTCACCAATACAACGGACCAATTTATGGGGGCTCACTCCATTACGGACTCTCACATCTCCACGATTACCGACACGATTCTTATGTTGCAATACGTGGAAATACGAGGAGAAATGTGC
>JBCCTE010000364.1:0-4099 GCA_039198915.1 Cyanobacteria bacterium P01_D01_bin.73
AGGACCGAATCCGGCGTCGATTATGCGGAATTCGGTGGTGGTGGGCTGCGGTGCCTACGTGCTGGTGAAGATGATGCCGGTGATTGATATGTCGCCAACAGCTTCAGCAACCGCGATCGCCCTAGGCAGCATGACGGCAATTGGCGCATCTTTGGTGGCGATCGCCCAGGTGGACATCAAGCGAGCCATGTCCCACGGCACCAGCGCCTATCTGGGTTTGGTCTTTGTTGCCGTCGGTTTCCAGCAGCACGACCTGGCGCTGCTGTTGCTGTTTACCCACGGCATCGCGAAAGCCAGCGTATTTATTAGCTTTGGCTCGGTCATTCTGACGACTAACAACCAAGACATACGAGAAATGGGCGGGCTCGCGCGCTCCATGCCTGCGACCACTTTTGCCTACGTCGCCGGAGCTTGGGGGCTGACCGGTGTACTGCCCCTGGGGACCTTTTGGGTGATGTACCGCTGGATTTGTGAGCCGGGCTTACCAACTTGGACCATTGGACTGGCGCTGATTGTGAATGCTTTGTCAGCGCTAAGTTTGGTGCGTGTTTACGGGCTGGTTTTTGCAGGCGATCGCAAGCTGAAAACCCGTCGTGCCCCGGAAATGCCGTGGCCCATGGCAGTGCCCATGGTGGCGATGGGGATTTTGAATTTGCTGGTGCCCTTGATGATGGAAAAGTGGCAGTTAACCCTGAGTTCTTCCATCATCAGCAGCACCTCCGAAACGCTGTTTATTCTGTACCTCGGTTTGATGGTCGCCGCTGGGTTGATTGGAGCCGCAACCGGCGCTCGACTTTATCTAGATCGCGACACTACAGAGCCAGTTGTTCTGCCGTGGAAGCAGGTCCAGGACCTGTTTGCCTACGACTTCTACATTGACCACATCTACCGGATTACAATCGCCGCGACGATTGGCGCATTTTCCCGACTAATCGCCTGGATTGATCGCTTCATTATTGATGGCGCGGTCAATGTTGTGGGCTTGGTCACCCTAATGGGGGGTGAGGGGCTTAAATACAGTACAAACGGGCGATCGCAGGCCTACGTTCTCGTTTTGCTCGTGAGTATCAGCACCCTTGTTGCCCTCGCAAGCCTGTCCACGCTGCTAGGGCTCCGATAGCTTCCCATGGCGGAAGAGTTCGCACTGCCTTCGCCTGTCCCTTGGCTTCAGGCACAACCTTTAAACCCGTTTCACACTGCAGACTGACTGATTCAACTGACTATGATTCTGAGTCTAATTATTTGGATTCCCGTGATAGGGGCACTGCTAATTGGCACCTATCCTGGCGAATTAAAACCGGAGCAATCTCGACAAGGGGCGATCGCCACCTTTGTGGGTCTCCTAATCGTTACCGGCATAGCGATCAGTCAGTACGATCCGACTCAGCCGGGCTGGCAGCTCGTGGAATCAGTCGACTGGATTCCCGACCTGGGGCTGGGCTATCGCCTTGGAGTTGACGGACTATCCTTTCCGTTGCTAGTGCTGAATACGCTGCTGGTGGGCGTCGCAATCTTCAGCACCAAAACCGACATTCCCCGCCATCGCTTTTACTACACCATGATGCTGCTCCTGACGGCGGGAGTGGCGGGGGCGTTTGTCGCCAAGGACCTGCTGCTGTTCTTCCTGTTCTATGAGCTGGAGCTGATTCCCCTTTATTTCCTGATTGCTATTTGGGGAGGGGCTCGCCGAGGCTATGCCGCCACCAAGTTCCTGATCTACACAGCCCTGTCAGGTATCTTAATTTTCGCGGCATTCCTGGGCTTAGCTGCCAATACCGGTTTTGCTACCTTCTCCTACGACGCCTTGCAGGAATTTACGGCGGGACAGGGTGGAGGCGCGATCGCCGCCAGCAGCCAACTTATTTTATTGGTGCTAATCCTAATCGGTTTCGGCATCAAAACCCCCTTGGTACCGCTACACACCTGGTTACCCGACGCCCACGTTCAGGCTTCTACGCCAATCTCCGTCCTGCTGGCGGGAGTGCTGCTGAAGCTAGGAACCTACGGGCTGCTGCGGTTTGGGCTACAGCTTTTCCCCGCAGCTTGGCAGCAAATTTCTTCCATTCTGGCGCTGTGGGCCACCATTAGCGTTCTCTACGGTGCCTTTGCTGCAATATCTCAGGCGATCGCCCTAGCAGATATGAAAAAAATGGTGGCCTACAGCTCCGTTGGTCACATGGGCTTTATCCTGCTAGCCGCCGCCGCCGCCACCCCCGAAAGCCTGATGGGAGCCGAATACCAGATGGTCGCCCACGGCTTAATCTCAGGGCTGCTCTTCCTATTGGTGGGCATCATCTACAAAAAAACCGGCACCCGAGAACTGGCGGTGCTGGGCGGTTTATTTAATCCCGAACGCGGTCTGCCCCTCATTGGAATTCTGATGATTATGGGCGTGATGGCCAGCAGCGGCATCCCCGGCATGGCAGGATTTGTCGCCGAATTTCTAATTTTTCAGGGCAGCTTCTCCGTATTCCCCATCTACACCCTGGCGTCCATGGTGGGAACGGGCTTAACCGCCGTCTACTTTTTGATCCTAGTTAACCGAACCTTTATGGGGCGCTTAGGCGGACGAACCGCTGAATTACCCGCCGTCACCTGGTCCGAGCGAATCCCCGCGATCGCCCTAGCGGTACCGGTTGTGGTCTTCGGAATCCTGCCCCAGTGGCTGGTTCTATGGAGCGACTCCTCCACCGCCGCCCTCGCTACCTTCCTCGAAGGCATTAGCTTAAGTGGATAATGGCAGCCCCCCAGGTCGACTGAAATTTGTTGACTATCAACCGAAAGTTTCCAATCCTCCTCTTCCAGACCGCAAAATCAATCTCCACATAGCATCTCAGTCACGAAATCAATGGTCACTCAAAACGTCCTTAAAGAGCCAAAGCAAGAAAATCTTGTCCCCCTCCCCGACATTATCCAAAACCTTTGCAATGGCGACGCCCTCCTCAAACATACGCCCACCAATGTGATGGAAGTCGTGGGTATCCTTGACAGCTATGGCGTTGTTTTAGACGCCTACTCCAATAACCTTAATTACATTGCTGAGAATACGTTTTTAGACCTATTCCCCTTCTTCAAATACTTCAACGGCACCGTCTCGCGGGATCAGCTATTCCGCCATCTCCAGCACAATCGGATTAACTACGAATACGCCGAATACTGCATGAAAGGGATGCTGTGGCATGGTGGCGGTGGCCTTGACAGTTACGTCGATACGCCGGAGTTCGAGCAAAATGTGCGGGCGGCTGTTGAAGCCAAGAAGGTGGGCAATCCCATCCTTAAACTCGTCGATAAATTTTCCCCGGACTTTGCCCTGGAACAGGCGCGACAGTTGGCCTACTACAGCGGACTTGGTCAGTTCTGGCGGGTGATGAGCGATATTTTTGTGTCCCTTGCGGAGGAATACGGCAAAGGCAATATCAAGGTGATTCCCGATGTGGTGACCCATGTGCTGAACGGGCTGGTGGCCGATGCGGCGCGTCCTATCACCTATGCTGTTGAGATCGGTGGCAAAAAATATGATCTGATGCCGAAGTCGGCGGGATTGACCTTCCTAATGGATACCGGCGTGCCCTATGTGGAGGCGATTTTCTTCCGAGGAACGCCCTTCCCAGGCACCATTTCCTATAACGCCCAGGCGGAGCAAATTGATCCACAGCCGTCAACGTTTACCTATGGTGCTCTTTACGCAGACCCGCTTCCCATCGGCTCGGCAGGGATTCCGCCGACGCTGTTGATGGAGGATATGCGTCGCTATTTGCCTGATTATTTGCTGAAGCATTATCAGGAAGAGGGGCGGCAAGAGGGCGATATTTTGATTAAGTGCTGCCAGAGTTTTCAAAAATCCATGTTCTGTGTGACGACGGCGGCGATTAAGGGATTGGCTCCTCACCCGCTAGATACGACGGATCCGGAAGAGCAGAAGGCGGTGCGTGAATACTTGGCAGGCTGGATGCAGCGGTTATCAACGTCGCAAATTCGGGTCGCGAACGGTTAGGGCGTTGGCAAGGGCTTGGCTGTCTAACGGCGATCGCCCTGCCCCGTAGATTTTGCCCGATGGCAATCGCGCTGTTCTTAAATCGATCCCGTCCAGCCGTGCCTG
>JBCCTE010000365.1:0-4080 GCA_039198915.1 Cyanobacteria bacterium P01_D01_bin.73
CGACAGTTTTACCTTGAAAGATGCCGGGCACTAGCGGATTCCACTGCTTTTGGGCAAGCTCGCGTTCCTGCTTCACCGCCAATAGCAAGCCAATGCGTAAATCCACCTCGGCAAGCACCTGGGTTTGCTGCTTGATTTCCGTTTGTAAGGTAAACAGCTCTTCGGCGGTGATGGTGTCGTCGGGATTGTCTAGGCGCTCGTTAAATGTTTCAAGGCTGGCTTCAGCGGATTTTCGGAAGGTCTCGTAGGCGCTGAGGGACTGCTGAACCGCATTGCTTTGCCCAAAGCCTGCACGCACTGCTTGCCCAATGCTATCGATGGATACATCCATAATTTCTGGCGCGACTGGGCGATCGCTATCCAGCCCCACCACTCGCAGGAGCAGATTGGTTTGATATAGCTCCAGTCGGCTTTGAATCTGGGTTTCGTTTAGGCTACTTACCAGGGATAAGCCGGTGACCGAGACGCAGAGCACCGTCAAAATCGTAAGCAGTAAACGTTTGATATCCATGGGCAGGCGGCTGGGTTTGGCAGGCGTTTATTTACAGACCTTAAAGATATCGCTATTCGCTGATTGGCGGGAGAAGTTGGCGACAGGCGGGGATCAGAATCGGCATCCGGATAGTGGACACCTTAGAAAATGGACGCGATCGCCGTTCCAATGCCAGAAAACAACCGACTATGTAGCGGCCGCAGACTGTATTGATTGGCAGATTGCATTCATTGAGAAGTCGATAGCTGATAAATCGATTCGGCGTGCTTCCGACAAATTCCCTGCGGCATTGTTGCTGTAATTGGTGTGGGAAAAGCAATGGCAAACTTGAAAGCAAATTTGAAAGCAAACTCAAAGGCGAATTCACGAAAACAATCGCGAGCGAAATCACGGGCAAAACTCGGTAAAAAACGTTGGGTTGTTGCCAGCCTCTGTGGCGCGATGGTCGCTGGGGGCGGATCCATTGCCCTCGCTCGCACGGTGTCGAGTTCGAATTCGGTATCGCGATCGCCCCAGCAAGTCCTACCCCCTTCAGCAATGGCTCAAACTTCCCAAGCTAGTCAGTCCGGCGATCGCTTCACCTCAAGCCTGCGCCCGCTGCTTCCGTCCGATGCTCCCGATATGCCGACGGTGGATCGACGGGCGACGTTTGTGTTGGAAAATACCGATGTTAATGCCAAGGTGTCGGGAAACCTGGCGCGGGTAGAGGTCACTCAAACTTTTAAAAATCCCTTTGAGGTGCCGCTGGATGCGGTGTATACGTTCCCGCTGCCGGACGAGTCGGCGGTGGATGATTTGGAGATTACCCTGGGCGATCGCACCATCAAAGGCCTGATCAAAAAGCGGGAGGAGGCGCAGGAAATTTTTGAGCAAGCCCGCCAGGAAGGTCGCACCGCCAGCCTGTTGGAACAGGAGCGAGCCAATATCTTTACCCAGTCCCTGACCAATATCCGCCCCGGCGAAACCATTAAGGTGACCTTGCGCTACACGGAGTCCTTGAAATTTGAGGGAGGCGACTACGAATTCGTATTCCCCATGGTGGTGGGACCGCGATACATTCCCGGAAACCCCATCGATGGTGAGGGCAACACCGCCGAAGTACCCGACGCCGATCGCATCAACGCACCGGTTTTGCCGCCGGGGATGCGATCTGGACACGATATTCAGGTGAAAGTGGAGGTGGAAGACTGGGACGGTATTGGTCCCGTTAAGCAGGTGCGATCGCCATCTCACGATCTAAATATCCAATCCCAACGCGGCTCAACGGTAATCGAGCTAGACAAGAACGACACCATTCCCAACAAGGATTTAATTCTGCGCTACCAGGTGTCGGGTAAGGATACCCAGGCGACGGTGTTTACCCACGGCGATCGCCGGGGCGGGCACTTTGGGATGTATCTGGTGCCGGCGGTGGATTACAAACAGCGGGCGATCGTTCCTCGGGATATTGTCTTCCTGATGGATACGTCCGGGTCCCAGCGAGGCGCCCCCATTGCCCAGTCGAAGGCACTGATGCGACGGCTGCTCCATAACCTGCACCCGGATGACACCTTTACGATTCTGGACTTTGCCAACACCACCACACGACTGTCGGCAGCTCCCCTGAAAAATAATCGCGCCAACCGTCAAAAGGCGTTTGAGTACGTGGATGCGCTGGATGCGAACGGCGGCACCAATTTGAAGGCGGGCATCGACGCAGTGATGAAATTTCCTGCCCAGGAAGAGGGGCGACTGCGCACCATTGTGCTGTTGACGGACGGCTATATCGGCAATGATCGCGAGATTATTGGTGAAGTGCGCGATCGCCTTCAGCCCGGCAACCGTCTCTTCAGCTTCGGCGTCGGCAGTTCAACCAATCGTTTCTTGCTGGATCGTTTAGCAGAGGTGGGGCGCGGTGCCTCTCAAGTGGTGCGCCAGGACGAAAAATTAGACGATGCCGTTGAGCGATTTTTTAAGCAGCTGTCTAATCCGGTGCTGACCAACGTTCAAGTGCGTTGGGAAGGGGCAGGACCAGCGCCCGAAATTTACCCTGGTGCGGCGCCCGACTTATTTGCGGCTCAGCCCTTGGTGATTTTTGGTCGCAAAAAGGATCTTCAGCCGGGAACACTAGTAGTCACCGGCACCCAGGCGGGCGGCAAGCGCTACGAGGAGCGATTTAAATTAACCTTCGACCAGCTGGGGCAAGAGGCGATCGCTCAGCTTTGGGCGCGATCGCGAATCAAAGATCTGATGAATCAGCTTTATGGCAACGAGGTGAAATCCTTGGTGGATCAGGTCACCGATACGGCTTTGGCTTATCGACTGCTTTCCCAATACACTGCCTTTGTTGCCGTCAGCCAAGAGGTTCGCGTGGATCCTGACGGAACGCGGCGATCAGTTGAGGTGCCTGTTGAATTACCCGATGGGGTCAGCTATGAAGGCATCTTTGGGCGCGAACAAGGTCCCGTAGGAACACTAGGTGCGGCTCCCCCCAGCCGTAGAAGGTCTGCTGGGACACGGGGACCAGTTCGAACGGGTCGTGCGGCTCCGGCTCCTCTGATTCAACCTCAGGCTGTGCCGCCGCCGTTGGGCGATCGCGCGGAAATTGACCAGGAATCGCTATCACAGCGCTGTGTTCCGGCTGCTCCCAAGATTGCTGTCATTAAGGCAGACGGGTTGACCTCAGAGCAGATGGAAAAACTCAAGGAGTATCTATGCTCCGCCGCCGGATTCTCTGGCACCAGCGGTGATGTGTTCCTCGAAGTGAGCGTGCGCAATGGCAACTTGGTACGCATCGTTGTTGATGATGTCCAATCGACCATCAGCGATCGCGAAGTCCTAACCCGCCTCCGCCAAACCCTGCAAGCCTGGAGAGTTTCGGGCACTTCCCCCTCCAAGATCCAGCTTCAGCTCCGGCTGTAACACGCTCAAAAACGTGTAGCAATGACAATCCCCTTTGCATGAGAAGGCAACTCCAACTCAGTTTCTGCAAAGGGGATTTCTGCAAAGAGGATTTGAATTTAGGAAAATAGGGGCGCGTTAGGCTACTCGCACTTGGCTTTGTAATATAGCTTCGGGTTCTCCACAAACCACGTATAGCCATTGAGATTGGCGGTCTTCCAGGATGTAGCCACTCCGTCCCCCAGGCAATATTCGTTGGTTTCCTCCATCATGGCGCCGAGGATGGAATAGTTAAGCTCTTCCCATTTAGGGGCATCCCACCCCAACACAAATTTGAAAAGCTTCTGGGCGATCGCCTGGTTGTACAAGTCCAATTCGAGAGGGCGATCTGGGTAATCTAACCGCACATCCCTCGCATTACCGTCGACAAAGTAAATTACAAATTTCGTACCTTGGGGCAGCTCTGGAATCTCCCGACGCAGCTTGTTTGTGCTGAAGGTGTAATCGCGGTTGCCGTCAGCGTGGGTTAGGCGAGTGTGATAGCGTCCAAAATGTTTTTCAACGGTGGACAGACTCTGATCAAAAACAGCATTGCCTGCGAGCGCTGGTGTTCCAGTTGCCAACGCTGTTCCAATACCGACAATGGTTGCCAAGCCGGTTTTGATGGTTGGGAAACGTGTTTTCTTCATTGGCTGATCATCCCAAAG
>JBCCTE010000366.1:0-4078 GCA_039198915.1 Cyanobacteria bacterium P01_D01_bin.73
AACACATCTTTTATGGTGGTGCTGAACGACAATGACATGTCCATCTCGCCTAATGTGGGTGCCATGTCGCGCTACCTCAATAAGATGCGCGTTAGTCAGCCCATGCAGTTTCTGACAGATAACCTGGAGGAGCAGTTTAAGCAGCTGCCATTTGTTGGGGAAACCCTGACGCCGGATCTGAAGCGGGTCAAGGAGGGGATGAAGCGTTTAGCGGTGTCTAAGGTTGGCGCTGTGTTTGAGGAGCTGGGTTTCACCTACATGGGTCCCGTTGATGGTCATAATCTGGAAGAGCTGATTGCGACTTTCAAAGAAGGGCATAAGCAGAAGGGACCGGTGCTGGTGCATGTGGCAACCACGAAGGGTAAAGGTTACGCGATCGCCGAGAAAGATCAGGTTAGCTATCATGCCCAGTCGGCTTTTGATCTCAACACCGGCAAAGCGAAGCCCTCCAGTAAGCCCACGCCGCCCAAGTACAGCAAAGTTTTTGCCAGCACTCTAACCACCCTGGCGGAAAATGACCCGCGTATTGTAGCCATTACCGCCGCCATGGCCACCGGTACAGGGCTGGATAAATTCCAAGCCAAGCTACCGAATCAGTACATTGACGTGGGTATCGCTGAGCAGCACGCTGTAACGTTAGCTGCTGGTTTGGCATGCGAAGGGATGCGCCCCGTTGCCGCTATTTATTCCACCTTCCTCCAGCGTGCCTACGACCAAATTGTCCACGACGTTTGCATCCAAAAACTGCCGGTGATCTTCTGCCTAGATCGAGCAGGCGTTGTTGGAGCAGATGGTCCTACCCACCAGGGCGTTTACGACATTGCCTACCTGCGCAGTATTCCTAATATGACTGTGGCGGCACCGAAGGATGAGGCGGAGCTTCAGCAGATGTTGGTGACGGCGGTGAACCACACCAGCGGTCCTATCGCAATTCGCTACCCTCGAGGCAGCGGTTTGGGTGTGCCCTTGATGGATGAGGGCTGGGAGGCTCTGCCAGTGGGTAAGGGCGAGGTGCTGCGGACCGGCGACGATGTGTTGATGGTGGGCTATGGCACGATGGTCAGCCCGGCATTGCAGGCGGCGGAAATCCTCAGCGAGCACGGCATTGAAGCGACGGTTGTCAATGCGCGATTTGTTAAGCCCTTGGATGAGTCGCTGATTATGCCCCTGGCACGGCGCATTGGCAAGGTAGTGACTCTGGAGGAGGGATGCTTGCAAGGGGGCTTTGGTTCGGCGGTGATGGAATCCTTGATGGACGCGGGCGTTTGTGTTCCGGTGAAGCGGATTGGAATTCCTGATGTGTTGGTGGATCATGCGACTGCGGATCAGTCCAAGGCGTCGCTGGGATTGACGAGCCCGCAGATTGCTGACCAGGTGCGCGAAATGATTCGGTCCTCCATTGTCGCTCCCACTGAGCAGCCGGCGACGGTAATATAGCGGGCGGTAACCGATTTGTCAGGCTCAGTGTAGCGGTACGGGCGATCGCCGCACTGAGCCGCTGGCGGGGGTATATTTCTCTAAGGCTTCTTAGATTTTATTGGGATCGGTTTTAGGGAGCGCTTCCGCCCATGACAGTCCATCAAAGTGATACAGGTTCGGATCAGCAGCAGAGCGTCGATTTGTTTTCGGCGTTGAGGGCTGCGGATGAGGCTCAGCAGCGGTTGATGGTGACCCGGAGTGCCGATCGCAGCCAAGGGTTGTTTGCGATGGCGGAGGCCCTGAGCCGGGCGACGGATTTGATTCTGGAGGCGAATACGCTGGATCTGGAGTCGAGCCGAGAGCTGGACCTCTCGCCGATTGTGTTGCGCTGGCTGAAGCTGACGCCGGAGCGGTTGCAGCAAATGGTGGAAATTTTGGAGCGGCTGGGAAATTTGCCGGATCCCATTCGCCAGGCGGTGCGATCGCCCTATCCCATGCATCACTGCCAGAGTTTTTCGCAGTTGCGACCTTTAGGGGTGGTAGCGCTGGTCTATGAAGCCCTGCCTGAATTGGGGGCAATTATGGCGGGAATGGGCATTAAAACCGGCAACAGCGTGGTGCTGTTTGGCTGTCGGGAGGCGAAGCATACAAACGGTGCGATCGCCCTAGCCCTATCGGAGGGGTTGGCAGCGAGTAAGCTACCGGACGATTGTTTGGTGGTGCTGCCATCGGAGCAGGATTTTTACGTGCGGGATTTGGTGGTGCAGGATCGCTACCTGGACCTGGTGATCCCCTACGGGCGACCGAAGTGGGTTTTCCAGGTGAGTCAGCGAGCGACGGTGCCGGTGCTACAGGCGGCGCTGGGGAATTGCTATTTGTATTGGGCGTCGTCGGGGGATGCGGATACGGTGCGCTGGGTGGTGCGCGATAGCCACGGCAACGAGCCGGACGCGGTGAATGCGGTAGAAAAAGTTTTGGTGAGTGATCGCCACAGTCGCCCAACTGTATCGATGTTGATTGATTCCCTCCAGGCGGAAGGGTTTAAGGTGCGGGGAGATCAGACCCTGTGTCGAGAGTTTCCAGAGCTGCCGCTGGTGGGGGAGGGGGAGTGGCGATCGCCCTACCTCAGCAAGACGGTGGCGCTACGGCTGGTGAGTGGACTAGATGAGGCGCTGCCGTGGATTCGTACCAACAGCAGCAACCACGCCGACTGCATTGTCACCGAGTCCTATCAGGAAGCCCACGAATTTGCGCTGGGCTTAGAATCCGCGTCAATTCATATCAATGCCTCGCCTCGCTTCCAGCGCAACCCTCGAGGCAGCGGCTCGGTGTTGCTGGGAATGTCGAATCAGAAGGGCTATCGACGGGGACCCATCGGACTGGAAAGTCTGACCACGTCGAAGCAGATTATTCAAGGGGATGGGGTGCCCTAGCCGCCTTAGCCTTTGGTCGCGGGGGAGGCGACATCCCGTGCTTCCTGTTGTGCCCACTGGTGATAGTCGGTGACCAGGTTTTCACAGAGCCGCTGGTGGATGGTTTTCAGGACGCTGGCGAGCAGTCCATTGCCGGCGGTGGTAATAACGTTTTCGGGCAGGTAGCTGATGGGGGCAGGCAACACCAGGCTGACTGCTAAGTCGGCAATGCCTTTAAGGTGGATTTCGCCGTCCTGTTCTATCACTTTCAGTCGACCGAATAGGTCAAGGGAAAATTGCTGGCTGATGTAGTCGAGTCCTACTAAGTCGCAGCGTTGTGATCGCAGCCGCAGCACCTGATCATTGTCTAGCCATACTTTGAGATCAACGGTGGGCTCGAAGGTTAAGCCGAAGATAGAGAGCGATCGCATTCTGAGCTGAAAAAGCTGATCCCCTAGCGCTTCCCACCGCGAACCCTGCGCCATTGTCGCTACCACCCGACGGGATTCGCTGAGGTAGGCTTCCAGGGACTGGCGATTTGGATTGGGATGCTTAGCAGTGGCGGACACCGGCAACTCAGCGAACTGGACGGCGCTAAATCGGGTGAACGAAGGGTCGGTCATAAACGCAGGGGCGCTATTGCAAAATGGATATTCGGAATGGTGGAACTGAAGCGGCGGGGTAGTGTCAAAGGTAGCGGTGCCGAAGATATGCGATAGGCTACCAGTCGTTACATTAGTTTCCCTGTTAATGGTTGTGAAATCTACGCCTAGTTCTGAATCGGTTTTTTCTGGTGTGGCGATCGCCTATCTCGGTCCGCCGGGCACCTATACCGAAGCGGCGACGTTGGGATATGCCGAGCAGTTTATTGACAAGGGACGGGGCGATCGCCAGCAAAATCGCGCCCAACTGTGCCCCTATCCCAGCATTAGCCTGGCATTACAGGCAGCGGCCGACGGCTCGGTGGACCTGGCGCTAATCCCTGTTGAGAACGCCATTCAAGGCAGCGTTACTACCACTTTAGACACTCTTTGGCAGCTAGACACGCTCCATGTACAGCAAGCGGTGGAATTGCCGATCGCCCATGTGCTCCTGTCCCATGGCTCAGCTCTGGACCAAATCAAAACGATATATTCCCATCCCCAAGCCCTCGGGCAATGTCAGCAATGGCTTAAGCAAAATCTGCCCGATGCTCAGCTAATTCCCACCTCCTCCACTACCGAGGCGCTGGGGGATTTGGATAAGGA
>JBCCTE010000367.1:0-4075 GCA_039198915.1 Cyanobacteria bacterium P01_D01_bin.73
AAAGTTTCCAACGAAGGTGTCTGACCAAATGCCCCCAGATACGCCGGGGTGGTGGTGATGCGATCGCCGAGGGACGGAATAAAAATTCCAGGATGCTCCACCCGGTCAGCATTGAGGGGGATCGGTGTGACCACTCCCGTCGGCTGCTGATTTAAGCCCAAAAGAATATCCAAGGAATGGGTATCTAGAACCGCGATTTTTTTGGGGCGATCGCAAAGTTCGGTCTCGCCGGACTCGTGGGTAACGGTGTAGCACGCCGATTTTGATGCGGATTCTGGCACTGACTCCGATTCAGATTCTGGCGCTGGATCTGACGTTACTTGCTGCGGTGCCACACCGCTTTCGCCACTACAGGCCGCCACAAAAAGACAGACCGCCAGCGCCAAAGGACCGTAGCCCACTCGAGCGCGATCGCCCAACCAATAGAGAAAGCCGTGCCCAAACCCACCCATATGCAAAACCTGCGGTGATTTCCATGCCGTTCAAAACTATTGTTATCTCAAAGGATATCCACTTCAAAGGACATATCCCTCTATCCCGCGCAGCATCGTCCTGGCGCTAATTGATAAAGCGTTTAATGGTACTCGAGGACGCGTCTTAGGGAGCAGCAATAAATAGCAATACCAGCACCACCAGCGTGATGATACACAGGAGACCATAGAACCATAGGGATAGACGATCGCCAGGAATAGCGCCGTTCCAAACTGTCAGCTCGGAAGACGATCCAGCACCCCCACTGCTTCGATTGCCTGCTTCATTGGACAGGCGATCACCCCTTTCGAAAGACACAACCCGCTGGAGACTACGTTGCAGAAACTGTCGCCCCTGCTTCACCTGGTTCCAACGGACCAGCGCGTTTAAACTCTGGGGCGAATGATGAATTTTCAGACCTCTGGGGGCGATCGCCACCCCGGACTCATTGCCGCCGCCCTCGCCACCATTCAGCGCCGCCAAAGGCACGTTGAAAAACTCTCGCACCGTTTTCTGCAGCCAGCTTGTGCCCAAACAACACAGCCGCTGGTCCGTCAGCAACAGAACACATTGCTTCCCCTCGTACATCACGCCCACCATATCTAGCAGCGTTTCCTGAGGGTCGAGGAAATACACCAAAAATGCCGCCAGCCGCGGTATTTGCCAGCGATATAGCCACCCCAACCGCCCCGTCTGCAACATCCAACCCCGGTAATATCCCTCTGGATCAGCGTCCCAAGGCGGTGAGGTCAGTCCCTCCAGTGGGCTTTCACCGCTTAAATTCGGGAGCTGGGGTGAATTTACTTCAGCCACTCCACTGCGGCTTGCCCCATTGCCCGATGCAGTCGCCGCTAAAGCTGCTATGTTGACGCCAAACGCCTGCCCTTGAGGGGTCTCCGCCGTTGTCGCAGCGCCATACCGCGCCTGTCGGCTGCCGTCGCTTGGGACATAACCATCGCTGCCTAGCTCCAGCCACTCAACCCACAACGGCTCAGTTGCCCCCGCTTGCCAGGCACTAACCTGAACGGAGTTAACCTGCCGTGCCTTGAGGATATCCATCCCCCGCTGCACAAACGTTACCAGGGTAGTCTTTGACGGTAATTTTCCGTGAGCAATAAGCTGCAACAGCAGACAGTCGTTTTCCAATTGCGCCTCTACCGCCACCTGGACCGATGACAGCTTGCGGTTCATTAGGGTGGCGATCGCCTCGACATTCCCTTGACGGGCAAGAACCAGTAAATCCGTTTGAGACATAGCAATTACAACGCAGTCGGAAAGCGGACATAAAGCTGCCCGCTACCACAACAAGCTAGCCTATCCCTCACCTGGCTCCAAGGGTAAGAGCAGCTTTATCACCGATATGGCTTCCTATACAGCGGCGGGGATCTTTTCGGGGACGCTGGTCCGCTCCGGCTTCAGAACCACCTTGTCGTCCTCGTCGGTATCCACCAGAACGCGATCGCCCTGCTGAATATCGCCCGACAGCAGCGCCTCCGCCAGCACGTCCTCCAAAAGTTGGGTCACCTTACGACGCAGGGGACGGGCACCGTAGGCAGGGTCATAGCCCTCGATCGCTACTTTGTCTTTGAAGCGATCGCTCGCCTCTAAAGTAATTTCGCGATCTGCCAGGTAGGTCGACACCTGCTGCACCATCAAGTCCGCAATCCTGCGCACCTGAGGCTGGGTTAGCTGCCGGAACACCACAATTTCGTCGATACGATTTAGGAATTCAGGGCGGAAGAAGTTCTTCAATTCGTCCTGTACCCGCTCTCGCATCCGGACGAACTGAGCATCATCACCGGTCTCCACCTCGAAGCCGACACCCTGACCACCCTTCTCGATGGCCTTCGAACCCAGGTTCGAGGTCATGATGATCAGCGTATTTTTAAAGCTGACGGTGCGACCTTGAGAATCCGTCAAACGACCGTCATCCAAGACCTGGAGCATCACATTGAAAATATCCGGGTGAGCTTTTTCGATCTCATCAAACAGCACCACGCTGTAGGGGCGACGGCGCACCTGCTCCGAAAGCTGACCGCCATCTTCGTAGCCCACAAATCCCGGAGGCGAACCAATCATCTTGGACATGCTCTGGGGATCCATGTATTCAGACATATCCACCCGAATTAGTGCCTCGGAATCGCCGAACATAAACTCCGCCAGCGCCTTCGATAGCTCGGTTTTACCGACGCCCGTGGGGCCCAAGAAGATAAAGCTGGCTAGGGGACGCTCAGGATCCCGCAGTCCGGACCGTGCTCGTCGCAGCGATCGCGCCACCGCCGACACTGCCTCCTCCTGACCAATCAGCCGCTCGTGCAGCCGCTCCTCCAGGTGCACCAGCATCGCCGACTCGGAATCCGTCAGCTTCGTCACCGGCACCCCGGTCCAGGAACTAACAATATGAGCAATATCCTCCTCGCCAACTTCGGGCAACCCATCACCAGTACCAACGCCGTTAGCTGCTTTGATGTCGTCAATTTTCTTGCGCAGTTCCAGTTCGCGATCACGAAGCCCGCTAGCCACCTCGAAATCTTGCTTTTCAACCGCTTCATCCTTCTCTGTCAGGACCCCAGCCAGCTCACGCTTCAGCGATCGCAGCTCCGGCACCACCGGATTATTCGCCAGGTGTACCCGCGAGCCCGCCTCGTCAATTAGGTCAATAGCCTTATCCGGCAAGAAGCGATCGCTGATATACCGGTCTGCCAGCTCCACCGCCGCCTTCACCGCCTCATCAGAAATCGTCACCTGATGGAACTCTTCATAGGTGCGTCGCAGCCCGAACAGGATTTCCATCGCCTCAGGCACCGACGGCTCGCCAATTTTTACGGATTGGAACCGTCGCTCCAGCGCCGCATCCTTCTCGATGTACTTGCGGAACTCCTCCAGAGTCGTCGCGCCCATACACTGCAACTCACCCCGCGCCAAAGCCGGCTTCAGGATATTCGCCGCAGTCAAGCCCCCCTGCATCGTGCCTGCACCCAGCAGGTTGTGCACCTCATCGATAAACAGAACGATGTTACCCGCCTCGCGCACCTCTTCCACAATCTGAGTCAGGCGCTCCTCAAAAGCTCCTCGGTACTGAGTTCCTGCCACCAGCAGTCCCAAATCCAGGGCAATTACCTCGCGATTTTCCACGCCATCAGGCACCTCGCCCGCCACAATCCGCAGCGCCAGGCCCTCAGCGATCGCCGTCTTACCCACACCCGGCTCACCCACCAGCATGGGATTGTTCTTCGTGCGCCGGCCCAAAATCTGCACCACGCGCTCAATTTCCCGCTCGCGACCCACCACCGGATCCAGCTTGCCGTCCTTTGCTTTCTGAGTCAGATTCTCACCAAAGTCCGCCAACAAACTCGATGACTTACCCTTCTTGTCACGAGGAGATCGTCGGCCGCCACGATCTTCGCCCGCAGCCACCGGCACCGCTTCACCCAGCTTGCGAATCAAAGCCACCCGCAGCTCTTCTAGATCCACGTCAAACGCCTGAATCACCTTCGCCGCAGAATTATCTCCATCCCGCAGCAGCGAGAGCAATAGATGCTCCGGCGTTACATAAGCCTGGCCGTGCTGGCGTGACTCTTCCAGCGCTCGCGCCAGTAGCTGC
>JBCCTE010000368.1:0-4060 GCA_039198915.1 Cyanobacteria bacterium P01_D01_bin.73
AAATCCAAAACCTAGGTCAGCCCAAAGCCCTGCCCCTTGACCATTTTTATCGAACCCCGCCGCCAGTCCCATTGGGTTGAAAAATTTCAGACCCCAGAGGTTTTGGTTGAGTCGAACGTCGTTGCAGGTGAAGCGATCGCGGCACTGTTGAACTAGCCATTTTCCTAGAGGCGATCGCCGAGATTGGTCAACCTTTTCGAATAAATTCAGCGTTTGATTATGGGCAACTTCCGGGTCAACTTTTAGGGTATTAAACAACAACGGACGCAGAGCACGCTGATAAATATCCATGAGAATCACCCCCTAAGAATGTTTAATTTCTAGCCCTAAACCCACCGTAGTTCTTTCTCTCGAAACGCCCTTAAAAACGCTCACTTTCCTGTGCTGGAACAACGCCAGGCTGATTCAAAAATAGGTTACCCGCCGCGTCGTTTTGGTACACGCAATCGATGCGAGGATTGCTCTCAACGGAACCGGTAAAGGCAAAGGTATTCATCCGGTTCTTGCAGTCGTTGACCTGTTCGCCGGTAACAACACCCTGCTGTTTCAACACATTCCAGTTGTTGCTGCGCATCACGCAACCGGGCTTCATGGTGGGCTGGGACACGTAAACGCTGAAGGGGCTGAAGGTCACAAATACGCGGGTATCCATGGCGATCGCGCTAGCCCCATACTGCAAACACAGCTCTGGGTTGGGAGCGGAACGGTCAATAAACTCTCGCGAGGCTACGTTTTGAGGATCCACACTCGCGGAAGAACTAAAGCCAATGCCAACGCCAATACCCAGCACAAAAACACCGCCCAAAATCGCCAGGGTCGTATAGGTCAAAGGGGACTTCTTGCCAGAGCCACTATCACGGGCCGGCGAGTCATTACTCTCGAATCGCGATGATGGGCGTTCGCCTCTACCGTCGCCTCGACCTCCCCGACCGGAACCGGAGCTACCGCGCCCCGAGCCACCCCGACCGGCGCCATCGCGATAGTCAGAAGCATAGCGATCCTGGGAATTTCGAGAAGGAGGGCGTCTGCGATTCATAGCTACGAAAGTTCGGGAATAATTACGTCGGCAATGCTGATACTACGTTTTGGAAATTAGATCCTGGGGATTAGGTTCTGAAGAACTACGCCTTGGCATCACACTCCAAAGATTGGGCTTTACCCTTCGGGCGCCACTGACCGGTCAAAATCACATCTCTTGCGCCGAATCCCCCAAACGACTCCAGGCATCTGAACTACCAATCTGGACAATATATATAGACGTCAAACAAGAATGTTCAGTAGGGCGGATACAGCCGGCTAGCGTAGCAGCAAGCATTGCCATCATCTTCAAGTATGCCGCCAATAGCGAAGGTTGCGCGGACCGATTTCCTACAGATTCGGCGATTTTAGAACGACTTTAATTGGAATGAATTTTGATTAGGAAAAAAATTTCCAAATTCTTGGACTAGCCAGACCAGTAAATTCGCGGCTTCGAAGGCAGAAATCAAAAAACAGTACACACTTGTTGAAAATCCCTATTGTTAATCTTAATCTTTGTAAGTGATCTGAATTACAATGAGAGCCCTCGCGGATCATCATCACGATTGATCAGCGTCTTTGTTTAGTCCCGCTAGTCAGCCAAACCAATTAGCACTCACTAATTTGTGGTTGATGGGAATCTCATCGTCGGTCTGGCGTCCAATGTGACATTGAATGCCACACTTGGATGGGGCGGCCAGTAATCTCAGGGTTGAATCTAATTCAGCGCTGAAGCCTAAAGCTGGTCCTTGCCCCACTGCATTGCGGTGGCGTCAGACGGAAAACCGTGCATCTACTACTCTCACGCCGTTTGAATTTTCAAACTTCTGCTATGAAATCGCCCGTTTCATCGTCAAATTTATCACCCCCCAATCCGTGGCAGCGCCTTCAAGCACACTTCGCTAGCGCGGGTCAAAGCCAGTGGCTGTCGGGGTGGACCCTGGCAGTTTTGGTGATTGCTGGGTTGATCATGCTGCCTATTTTGACAGTGCTGCAAACCTCCATCACCACTCGGTGGGGACTGTGGCACCATCTGGCGACGACGGTTTTGCCGAACTACATTTTCAATTCCATTGCTTTGGGGATTGGTGTGGGCACGATTACGGTGATTTTGGGGACGGGTATGGCGTGGCTGGTCTCGCTGTGTCAGTTTCCAGGGCGGAGGATCCTGGAGTGGGCGTTGCTGTTGCCGATGGCGATTCCTGCCTATTTGCTGGCCTATACCTACACCAATTTTCTGGATTTCTACGGACCGGTGCAGACAACACTGCAAAATATCACCGGCTGGGATTACGGCGATTATTGGTATCCCAATGTCCGATCGCTGGAGGGGGCGATCATCATGCTAAGCCTGGTGCTTTACCCCTACATCTATCTACTGGTGCGGGTGGCATTTTTGGAGCAGTCGACGGCGACTATCGAAGCCAGCCGAATTTTGGGGCGATCGCCCTGGAAAAGCTTCTTTTCCGTAGCGCTGCCGTTGGCCCGTCCGGCGATTATGGCGGGGCTGGCGCTGGTGATGATGGAAACCCTGAGCGATTTCGGAACGGTTGAATATTTTGGGGTGAATACCTTTACCACGGGTATCTACAGCACTTGGTTTGGGTTAGGCGATCGCCCGGCAGCCTCCCAGCTAGCGTCGGTGCTGCTAATTGTGGTGATTGGTCTGATTACGCTAGAGCGTTACTCTCGGGGACAAGCGAGACACTACGGTAGCGAAAGCTTTAAGCCTGTTTCGCCTTACCTATTGCGAGGGTGGCACAAGTGGGGAGCGATGTTCTTTTGCGGGTTTCCTCTGATCCTGGCGTTCTTTATCCCCGCCGGGCGACTGGCGTGGATGGCGGCAGAACGCTTGCAAAAGAATCCAGCGTTAATCACTGAGGAGCGCTTTATTAGCCTTGTCTCTAACACCCTAGTCGTGGGCAGCATCACCGCCATTTTGGGCATGATTTTGGCGCTAATTTTAGGCTACGGTCAGCGGCTAAATTCCCACTGGATCGTGCGCACGGGGACACGGTTTGCGTCAATGGGCTACGCGATTCCGGGGTCAGTGGTCGCGGTGGGCTTGCTGATTCCGCTGGGTTGGATTGATCAAACCGTCGATCGCTTTATGGAAAATACCTTTGATATTTCCACAGGGCTGATTCTGAGCGGGTCCATCGTAGCGCTGGTCTTTGCCTACCTGGTGCGCTTCCTCTCCGTTGCGTTTAACACCGTTGAATCAAGTCTAGTTAAAATTAAGCCCAACTTGGATGACGCCTCCCGCAGCCTTGGTCATTCACCAACCCAAACCCTGTGGCGCGTTCACCTACCAATTTTGCGCGGCGGATTGCTAACAACGGTGCTGCTGGTTTTTGTTGACTCTGCCAAGGAATTGCCAGCAACGCTAATCGTCCGTCCCTTCAACTTTGACACCCTGTCCTACCAGGTATTTGCCCTGGCATCGGACGAACGGTTGGGGGAGGCGGCGCTTCCGGCGATCGCCATTCTATTAGTGGGCTTGGTACCGACCCTAATCCTGAGCTGGCAAATCACCCAGGCTCGCCAGCTTAAGTCCCAATAAATTGTCTAACTGGACGGACAAACTACATAAACTGCTGCAAAACTTCGGCGGTGGCGCGGCCGGTCTTCTCCCAGCTAAATTTCGCTGCCTGGGCGATCGCCAATCTCTGCGCCGTTTCCATCACCGTTGAATCCCGCACCAACTCCACCATCGCCGCCGTAATAGTCTCCGTCCGTAGCGGGTCAATCCACAGCGCCGCATTGCCCGCCACCTCTGGCAGCGAAGCCCGACGTGACACAATGCACGGCGTTCCACAGGCGAGGGCTTCCAGCACCGGCAAGCCAAATCCCTCCCACAGGCTGGGAAAGATCAAGGCGGTGGCTTGGTTAAGTAAAATCGGCAGCTGATCATCGGAAACATAGCCGAGAAATTTGATGCGGTCGCCCAGCCGTAAATCATGGATTTGCGCCAGCAGCGTGGGATGATATCGCTCGTCGATAGGTCCAGCCAGGCGAAACTCCCAGAAATCTGGATCAGGAA
>JBCCTE010000369.1:0-4049 GCA_039198915.1 Cyanobacteria bacterium P01_D01_bin.73
GCGGCGGCTTTGGAGGACGGCGGCTCTGTGTTTGGGCTAATTCCATTTTGCGGAAAGCATGCCAGTGGAAAGCACGATCGCCTGACCTTCGGTGATCCCATGGATTTAGCAGCGTTCAGTGCGACCCAGACGGTAACGGTTAGTTTTGACGATTGGTTTTTAGCAGATGATCAGGTGCTGCACCGGCGATCGCCCGATTGGATTGCCCAAAATGATCGCGACAAAATCCTCTCCAGCAGCTTTTTCACACTGGGCTGCACCCAGGGAAGCTTAGACCTACTGCAAAATGCACTGACTAAGCGCACTGAAGTGGCGGATGAGCTGGGGGAAACTATTGAGGCGATCGCCACTGAATTAGCCCAATGTCGGCAAGTTATCTACGACCACTACCGCAATGACCGCCCTGAAGACGCCGAGAAACTTAGCCCGGACGAGCAATTAGCCTGGCGTGGTCGGGCGATCGCCTTAGCCCTAAACGCCGCCAATATTGCCGTGGTTACCAGCGGTGGAGCCGCCAATTATCGAGACCATCCCGCCCAGCGACTCTCCCGCGAGGCGATCGTCTTTGGCGTCACCGGGCAAACCAGTGCAGTTCTCCGTACAACCCTGCAAGCACAGCGCATCCCAACACGTTAAAGTGTTTAAAACACAGGGATTGAGCACCATTGTGGTGATTCACTTTCCCTGACTTGTAATCACTGTGCGATTACCGTGCGATCGCGTTTAATCAAATGCCAGGAATGCCAGGAATGCCAGCAAACGAACCCATGTTTCCCAACATGCTCCCCAACATCCAGGCGGTCCAAGCCCCCTACAACGGAGGAACCGGCGCGTACCGTACGCCCCCGCCAGACCTGCCTTCCCTGCTGCTAAAAGAGCGCATCGTCTATATGGGCATGCCCCTGGTCCCAGCGGTAGCTGAGCTAATCGTCGCCGAGCTGTTGTATTTGCAGTACGAAGACCCCCAAAAGCCCATCAAGGTCTACATCAACTCCATGGGATCCCTCGGCTTTGAAAGCGATGCCTTCGCCATCTGCGACACCATGAGCTATATCAAACCGCCGGTCCACACCATTTGTCTAGGATCCGCCGTTGGCATGGCAGCACTGCTGTTGGCAGGAGGCACCAAAGGATTCCGCGCCAGCTTGCCCAACGCGAAAATTGTGTTGCAACAGCCCCAAAGCGCCGCTCGCGGTCAAGCAACCGATATTCAAATCCAAAGCCAAGAAGTCGTCCGCACCAAAAATATGGTCGTGGACGTGATGTCTGACTTCACCGGTCAAGACCCAGATCGTATCCGTAACGATATGAACCGCCGCTACTACATGACGCCGGACGAAGCGAAAGAGTACGGCATCATCGACACAGTCTTGGATCCCCAAGCTCCTGAAGCGAAACTGCCTCCCATCGCCAGCAGCGGCATTGGCTAGGCATTCGGTCAACTAGATATTTTCCCGAAATATCTCCCGAAATATTTTCTGCAACGTTATTCCGTAATCTTCTCAGCCCAGTTCCAGGAGCAACAGTCCTATGCCTATCGGTATTCCCCAGGTTCCCTATCGCCTACCCGGCAGCCAGTACACCCAGTGGATTAGCATCTACAACCGCCTGTACCAGGAGCGGATTATTTTCTTGGGTAAGGAAGTTGATGATGAAATCGCCAACGAGATTGTGGCGGTGATGCTTTATCTGGATTCTGAGGATTCCGGCAAAGATATCGTGCTGTATATCAACTCTCCCGGTGGCTCGGTAACGGCGGGGATGGCGATTTACGACACCATGCAGCATATCCAGTCCAATGTGGTCACCATATGCGTAGGCTTAGCGGCATCTATGGGGGCGTTCTTGCTTTCGGCAGGGGAGAAGGGTAAACGTCTGGCGTTGCCCCATTCACGGATTATGATTCACCAGCCGAGTATGGGTGGCTTCCGAGGTCAGGCGACGGATATTGATATTGAAGCGAAGGAAATTCTGCGAACCCGTAAGCAGCTTGACCAGGTGCTGGCGGATAATTGCAGTAAGGACGTTGATCAGGTGCGCAGCGATACGGAGCGGGATTATTGGCTGTCGGCTCAGGAGGCGCTGGAGTACGGTTTGATTGACCGGGTGGTTGAAGACCGCAACGTTCAAAACTAACCTCCTCGATAGCTGCTTTTCATAAGCGGCTTTCAATAACAACTTCCAGTAGAAACTTTCAGTAACGCCCTTCACTACCCCCTCTCCCCACCACGCGGGTGAGGGGTTTGTTGTGGGTGGTTTTATTTCTCATTGCGTAGGGTCCAGGCTTGAGAGAGGAGTTTAAACCAGCGCTTTTGAGTTTGCTTGGGGGTGCAGGCGATCGCCTTAGCCAAGGTTTGCTCATCCACGCCTAGCTGCTTCATGCTCACCAATTTGCGATTGGTTTCATCCAAACCAGCCCAGAAGGTATCCCACTGCTCAACGGACAACCCCAGCCGGGCATCCAGCTCTGCCCCTAGCCATTGGTGCACCAAGTCCCACTGGTGAATGCGGGCGAAGCGCTCCACGTGGTACTTGAATCGTTGCTGGAGATAATCCCGCTGGCGAGACGTTAGCCCCAAAATCTCATCAATCTCCGGTGCTGCCATATCTTGAAGGCGCAGGGTGAAGTAATCAATGCACTCCTCCTGATCCTGATCCTTAAGATACTGAATTAGCTCTTTCACGATGCGATCGCGCAGCACTGCCTCTGCCGGGTCCACTGCCTCGGACACCATCTTTTCGCGAACCTGCTGAGCCGCACTAGAACGTGCCTGAATTTCCGCTTCCTCCGTCCGCGCCGCCTCAACCGCCTGCTCAATATCGATATTTAGCTCAGGAGGCAGACGTCGAGAGAACGTCTTAGCCCGCAACACCACCAACTGCTGATTACGGCAGCCGGGTAGGGAAATGCGCCGCTTAGCGTACTGCTCCGTAAACATTAGGTACTCTGCCAATTCCAGGCGAGTGCGGGGCTGATAGGTTGCCTCCACGTCATTTTCCCGGCGGAAGGCACGCAGGGATTCAATGTAAAACGCCTGCATAAAGTCTTCGATGAGCACGTAGCGCGCCTGGAATCCCATTTGCACATTGGGGGGGGCAACGTAGCGGTAAATGATGGCGCTAAGGGTGGTGTGCAGCTCCTGGCGGGCGCGGCTGTTGCCCATGTTGTAGTAACCCACGCACTTGTTTAGGCGATGGCGAGCTAAGGACAGTTGCCACTCCGCCACCTCGCCGCTGCGCTGAATCCGGCGGCTTTTTTCACAAACCCGCTCCACTTCGGTAATGATGCGGCGCAGGACGATTTTGGCGCGGGCGGGTGGGCGGATTGTGCTGTTCACCAAGTCAGCGTGCAGAATATCCAGTAGAGAGGGAGCATTTTCAGCCGACGCATCGCCACTGGGG
The DNA here is from genome assembly GCA_039198915.1 of Cyanobacteria bacterium P01_D01_bin.73. Classification (GTDB taxonomy): domain Bacteria; phylum Cyanobacteriota; class Cyanobacteriia; order CACIAM-69d; family CACIAM-69d; genus CALGDE01. The sequence goes on from JBCCTE010000369.1 coordinate 3,403, forward strand.
TCAATGTCCGCTGCTTTCGGTGGGTCCGCCAAGGATAGATTGACGTAGGTCTGAGACGTTGCCGTAGGACTGGTAGACGCGGTTGAGATGGGAGCAAGTTTGAGGTTGACCATAATTTCCTCCGTGGTGGGAGATGCACCGAAACAGGGTGTATTTAGCGACAGGGGAGAGTGGGCGCAGCAGTCATTCGGTAGTGTCCTAGCGATTAACTGCGGAAGAGTGCCCGTTGGAAGCGTGAACTGCGTTCCTTGCCCTCGACACCCTCACTGTAGGGATTGCATCCGGATGGAACCCCACCCGATGTGGCACTCTTTCGGTCATGCCGCTAAACGTCATCCACCTGCCCAACCGGCCAGTTGCCCTGCTTGAGGCTGTATCCCTTTTCTGGCAGAGGGTTGAGCCATATTTACGGCAGGAATAGGATGGGCCGCTTGGGGGCAGTTTTAAGGGCTAAAGCTGACCAATTGGCAAATCGGTTATCTGGAGTAGGGCGATCGCCATTTCAAAACGGTCCTCAAAATCCGCCTAAATAATCTCCAAAATGTATCAACCTTTACCAAGTCTCCTGCGTAGTTAGAGGGGGCACCATCTAGATGGGTTTAAAAATGTCAGGACTTACGCAAGACCGCTGGTAGCCCCCATCCCCC
>JBCCTE010000370.1:0-4024 GCA_039198915.1 Cyanobacteria bacterium P01_D01_bin.73
CATCACCGAAGAAACCGGTGCCAAGGTCGATATTGCTGATGACGGTCTAATTACCGTGTCCTCCATGGACGGCGGCAACGCTCAAAAGGCGGTCACTATCATCCAAAATATGACCCGCAAGGTTGCTTCTGGGGATGTCTATTCCGGCAAAGTAACGCGGATTATTCCCATCGGTGCCTTTGTGGAGTTCTTGCCAGGCAAGGAAGGCATGATCCACATTTCCCAGTTGGCTGACTACCACGTTGGCAAAGTGGAAGATGAGGTGTCCGTGGGTGATGAGGTGATTATTAAGGTGCGCGAGATTGACTCCCGCGGCCGGATTAACCTCACCCGCTTAGGAATTCATCCTGAGGAAGCTGCCCGTGTCCGCGCCGGTGGTGGTAGTTAAGCAAACGTGCGCTGACGGCAAGTTGAGGCTAAACCTGCACTAGGCATTAGGGAGAGCCGATGGTTAACCGAAACGGGCAACCATCGGCTCTTCTGTTTTGCTGGTTTTTCTTGCTAGTTGTGTAGCGATCGCCCCAGAAACCATTCGTAGCCTGCCTGAAATTCGGCTTTACCGTTGGTTTCCACGACTGCCCCGTGACCCGGAACTACCCGATCAAAATCCCATTTCAACACTTGCCGCGCTGATCGCTCAACTGCGGCTTTATCGCGTGTTACCCATTTTTCTAGGCGCGAGGGTTTTAACTGACCGTAGGACCCTAGAACGCGTGCTGCCAAGCGAATTCCTAGTGAATTATTCTGATCGAAGTTAAAGGCAATGTCCGTCACAATCAATGTCCCGCTGGGGCGATGGCAGAAGACGGTTTCATTGGCTGACGTAACGCCCGTTGGTAGAGGAGCGGCAAATCCTTGAAAGGGTAAATAGTCCAAGACGTCTTCAAAATTACCGGACGTATTTAGCAGACCGTTGAAAACCAAATCAGCCCGCTTTTCCTGCAATCCCTCTACTCCCCACACCATAGCGTTGGGCCATAGGGCCTGGACGTCGCCGATGGAAAGATGGTGGAACAGATTGGGGGCAATGATGTGGTGGACGGTTCCCAGGGCATCGATGACTGGGCGATCGTCCTCTTCCAAGGCGATCGGTGAAATCAACACCAGGTCCCCGTTGGGCAACCGAACCACGGTCATTCGACTGCCTACTTCTAGCCCCAAGAATCGAAGTGGCTGGGTTGCCACCCATAGATCCGAAGCAATAGGGGTCAACTCCATTGGACATACCCGGGTGATGCGATCGCCACATCCCCATCGCCGAATCCGCAATGGGAATGCATCTATTTATAGCCAGGTACAGCAGCAGATTCGACTACAGGCGAACGGTGTAAGCGTCTCGAATGCCTGGCACCTTCATAATTTCTTCCTGCAAACCATCCGGTAGCGGATCATCAATGCTCAGCACCATCACCGCATCGCCCCGCACAATCTTGCGCCCCACCTGCATGCTGGCGATATTGACGTTGAAGCTGCCCAACAGTGAGCCAATCTTACCGATAATGCCTGGCATATCCCGGTGCAGCGTCAACAGCATATAGCGGGTTGGCGTCACGTTAATGGGAAACTCATCGATGCTGATGATATGGATATTGCCGTCGCTTAGCACCGCGCCCGTAGCGGAATGGTCACCGTCAGCGCCGTGGGCGGATAGGAATAGGGAGCCGGTGTAATCCCGCTCTGCCTCATCCCGTGTTTCAATAACGCGAATGCCCCGCTCCTTGGCTTCAATGGACGCGTTGACGTAGTTCACTCGCTCTCGCAGTGCCTGGGATAGCAGCCCCTTGAGGGAGGCGATGGTGATGGGCTTGCTGTCTTTGGTGGCTAGCTCGCCTTGAAGACGAATGGTTAGGGAATCGATGCGACCGCCCGCTAGCTGACTGACCAGGTTGCCCAGGGTTTCCGCCAGGGTCATATAGGGACGCAGCTGCTCCAACACATCGGGATAGAGACCGGGGATGTTGACTGCCGATCGCGCCGGTAGTCCCAACAGCACATCGCGAATTTGCTCAGCCACATCGATCGCCACATTAACCTGCGCTTCCTCGGTGGACGCTCCCAGGTGAGGGGTCAGCACAATTTCTCGATCTAGGGTGCGCAGCGGTGAGTCGGCTGCCAGGGGCTCTCCGTCGTATACGTCCAGCGCCGCCCCGGCAATTTTATTTTCCTTCAGCGCTTCGTACAGCGCCGCCTCATCAATAATTCCACCGCGGGCGCAGTTGACTAGGCGAGCCGTGGGCTTCATTCGCTCCAGCGCCGCCGCATCAATTAAATTCGTTGTTTCCGGCGTCTTGGGCATATGGAGCGTAATAAAATCTGCCTCTGCCAGTAGCCGATCTAGGTCTACCAGCTTGCAACCCATTTGCTCAGCCCGTTCCACCGAAATAAAGGGGTCGTAGGCAAGCAAGTTCATGCCCAAGGCTTTGGCGCTATTGGCAACGTGGGAGCCAATTTTTCCAAGCCCGACAATGCCGAGGGTTTTCTTATAAACTTCGACCCCGGTGTATTTCTTACGATCCCAGCCGCCATCTTTCATGGTCTTGTTGGCCTGGGCAATGTGGCGAGATACGGCGAACATCATGGCGATCGCATGCTCTGCCGCCGCAATGGTGTTGCCTTCGGGGGAGTTCACCACCACGATGCCTTGTCGAGTTGCCGCCGGTACGTCCACATTGTCAACGCCAACGCCAGCCCGCCCAATAATCTTCAAGCTTCCCGCCGCCTCAATCACCGCCTGGGTAACCTGGGTGCCCGAGCGAATCATTAGCGCATCGTAGTCGGAAATAATATTGACCAGTTCTTCCGGGGAGAGACCTGTTTGCACGTCCACTTGCGCAACTTGGGACAGGATATCAATCCCGGCTTGGTCGATGGGATCGGAAACAAGAACCTTGGGCATGGCGATCGCTTAATGGGGGCGTACAGGAACAACTTATTTTGGTTTAAGCCATTTGGTAGGCGCTAACCGGCTCTGATTCTACTACCCTCTGGGGAACAGCCCATGGTAATCGATGATAAAAATCAAGATTTAACCGTAGGACTAGTTTCCAGACGCGGCTCAACGCATCGTAATTGATCACCTGGTCTCAAAATATGGCGTCACCGTTTTTAGGGGAGGAAATTAGAATGCATAGACTTCTTGCATAAATTGGCTACTGGACGCCCTCCTTCCTAAGGGTGAGGGATTCACGGTGAGGGCTGAAAGGATTTTGCGATTTTGCGTAAAGCCTGAGCAACGAGGTTTGACACAGGCTGTGTTTGTAAAGCGGTGGTGGACTTTTACGCACCCGGTTGCTCCTCTCACTCACCGGCCAAGATGGGCAACAGTAGGTCTGGCAAGGATTCCAATAGAATCTGATCCGTCAAAGGACCGCGCATTGGACCACCGCTGATGTAGTAATCCACAAAAAATACCCTTCCCTCCTTAGATACAGGTAAGGCTCTCAACAAAGGGTTCTGCTCCCATTGCTTTCGCATGCTGGCTTGAGGAATCGACTCTTCCGGATTCAACGTCAAGTCGTTATCCCAAGATGCGACAACCATCAAATCACTTTCAATGCTGGGGATGATTTCCCAAGAAAGCGGCACCGTCTGGTTTTCACCGCCCGGTGGTTGAACAATTTCAAAGCCGATTTCTTCTAACAACCTTGCCAAAGACGTTTGGTTCCCCGACTTAATTCGGTCCATTTCCACATTAGAAGTCACCAAGAAGACGCGAGGGTATGCCTCCAGCACGGGCTTCAAAGTCTCGCGAGCCCGAGCAATCTGCTCTGTGTGCTTTGCTTGCAGTCTATCCACGCCCTCTTCTTGCCCTAAAGCCTTGGCAATTTCCTCAATATCGTTTTGCCAATAGTGGAATCCATCCCCCTTTACGTCATCGTTGAGGAGCAGCGTCGGCGCGATTTGGCTCATCAGATCGTATCCAATCGTTTGCCATTGCTCTCCAAGAATCAAATCGGGTTGGAGACTTTTCAAACGTTCCAAGGAGGGTTCCCTGCGAGTCCCCAACTCAATGGGGGTAGATGTC
>JBCCTE010000371.1:0-4015 GCA_039198915.1 Cyanobacteria bacterium P01_D01_bin.73
CAGCGCCCCGATTTATTACCTTTGAGCGATTTAGAGCGATCGTTATGTCCAAAACCCACGTTCCTGCTGTAGATTCCATCGATCGCCGATGGTATATCGTTGACGCCGAAGGTCAGCGACTGGGCCGTTTGGCCTCAGAAGTTGCTCGCGTTCTGCGCGGCAAAAATAAGCCCGAGTACACCCCCCACATGGATACCGGTGATTTCGTTGTAATTATCAACGCCGAAAAAATTGCCGTTACCGGGCAGAAAGCAAGTCGCAAGTTTTACCGTCGCCACTCCGGTCGTCCCGGTGGGATGAAGGTGGAGAGCTTCGAAAAGCTTCAGGCGCGCCTTCCTGAGCGAATTATTGAAAAAGCCGTCAAGGGAATGCTGCCGAAAAATGCTTTGGGTCGCCGCCTGTTTACCAAGCTAAAGGTTTACGCTGGTCCCGATCATCCCCACACCGCCCAGCAGCCTGAGACGCTGGCACTGCAAACTATCCCCGGAGGTAACAAGTAATGCAAGCTACTGATAATGGTCGCGCTGTATATCGCGGCACCGGCCGTCGTAAGTCCTCGATCGCCCGTGTTCGCCTAGTTCCGGGAACCGGTCGTCTGGTGGTCAACGGTCGCGATGGCGATAACTACCTCCAGTACAACCCCGCTTACCTAAACGCAGCGAAGGCTCCTTTGGAGACCCTGGGTCTGGAAAGCGAGTACGACGTTTTGGTGAACGCCCACGGTGGCGGTTTGACTGGTCAGGCTGATGCCATTCGCTTGGGTGTTGCTCGGGCGCTATGTGAAGTTGACCCCGATAACCGTAAGCCTTTGAAGATTGAAGGGTATCTGACCCGTGACCCCCGTGCGAAGGAGCGTAAGAAGTACGGTCTGCGCAAGGCACGGAAAGCACCTCAGTTCTCCAAGCGCTAAATATTTTTGGCAAAGGTGGGAGTCCAACTTGGATTTACCCGCCTTTGTTGTCTGGCGATTGTCTAGCAGTGCTTTACTTGTCGCATTTGCTATTTCGCGAGCCATTCCGGCCATTTCAACATTGACGAAAAATTGAAGAGAAAACGTTATGCCTAAGCCGAATATTCATCCCGATTGGTATCCGGAAGCTAAGGTCTACTGCAACGGTGAAGTTGTGATGACCATTGGTTCCACCAAGCCTGAGCTGCACGTTGATGTGTGGTCCGGCAACCACCCCTTCTACACCGGTACCCAGAAGATTATTGATACCGAGGGCCGCGTTGAGCGGTTCTTGCGTAAGTATGGAATGTCCAACGCTGAGGCTGAGGACAACGGCTAGGGCTGCTGATGGCGTTCGCGTGACGGGCGCTGTTTTGCTCTGACTGCTACCGATCTTCTGGTTTATTTCCACGGGGCGATCGCGCCAATGTGACCTATGGCTGAGTCTTACTTACTAGACAAACTAAATTCCGTTGAGCAGACGTTTCATCAGCTCACCCGTCAGATGGCGGACCCTGATGTGGCTTCTGACCCAAGGGAATTTCAGCGGGTTGCGAAGGTGCGCGCGTCCCTGGAAGAGACGGTGGTGACCTATGAAAATTGGCAGCAGACGACGGAAGAGTTAGTCGGCGCGAAGGAGGTTCTGAAGGATTCTCAGGGCGATGAAGAGCTGCGGGAGATGGCGGCTCTGGAAGTAGACGAGCTGGAAGAGAAGATTGTTGAGCTAGAAAATCGGCTCAAGGTTTTGCTTTTGCCGCGAGACCCCAACGACGAGAAAAACATCATGTTGGAGATTCGGGCTGGTACTGGCGGTGATGAGGCTGGTATCTGGGCGGGAGATTTGGTGCGGATGTATAGTCGCTACTCTGAGGGACAGGGCTGGCGGGTGAAGCTGCTGAGCGAGTCAGGGGCGGATATGGGGGGCTTTAAGGAGGCGATTCTTGAGGTTCAGGGAGATAACGTTTACAGCAAGCTGAAGTACGAGGCGGGGCGTGCACCGGGTGCAGCGGGTGCCGGCGACGGAGGCGGGCGGGCGGGTCCACACTTCCACGGCGACGGTGGCGATTATGCCGGAGGTGGATGATGTGGAGGTTGAGATCGACCCGAAGGATATTGAGATGACGACGGCGCGGTCAGGCGGTGCCGGTGGTCAGAACGTCAACAAGGTAGAAACTGCGGTTGACTTGATGCACAAGCCGACGGGAATTCGGATCTTTTGTACCGAGGAGCGATCGCAGCTGCAAAACCGTGAGCGAGCGATGCAGATTTTGCGGGCAAAGCTTTACGAAATGAAGCTTCGGGAACAGCAGGAAGCGGTTAGTTCGGCGCGGCGATCGCAGGTGGGAACGGGGTCGCGATCGGAGAAAATTCGCACCTATAACTACAAAGACAATCGCGTTACGGACCATCGTTTGGGACAAAACTTTGGTTTGGCAGGCGCTCTAGAAGGCGAGATTGAAACTATTATTCAGTCCTGCATTACCCAGGATCAGCAGGCGCAACTAGCGGAACTGGCAGAATCAGCGTAGGATTTCATGCCCGATATTGCGCTTGGCGGAATACCTGACAATTGGCACCGGGGCGGTCTACGATAACTCCACAGTGTTTTCTAGGTTTGCCAATTTGTTGGGCGGCAGGAGTCAGGTTGATGGCGAATAAGGATGGTTTTGGCAGCGGTTTAATTGTTGGCGCTGCCCTGGGTGGTTTGGTGGGCGCATTGATTGGCGCATCTTTGGCATCGCGCTCAGAGGAAGATGAGGCGCTAGAGTCGGGGCGTGATCGCCGCAGAATGCGTGGGGCTCGCAGTGGCGCTAATTTGGAATCGGCTCGCCAGGGGCTGGAAGGGCGTATTGCTCAGTTGAATGAGGCGATCGACGATGTGCGTAGTCAGTTGGGAACTCCGATGCCGATGGATATAGAGAATGGTGGTCGGGGTGAGCCGATGCCTCCGCGATCGCCACAGCCTGAACAGTGAGCGCTAAGGTGGAGAGCGGCTACGCCCGATTTACAGATGATTATGGAGTCAGCCAAAATCCTGAGTTTTGAAACGTTCTTGGGCTTCTTTGAATGCTTTGGACATGGCGGCTTGGATAGTTTTTGGATCAGGCTTTTTGCCACCCATTAAATCGCCGAAATATACGCAGGCTCCTTCGCCCAATGCCCAGGTATAGGCTGCTGCCCAAGATGCTGCGATCGCACTGCCAAAGCCGGGAATGAATTTCACGAGTTCCCGCCCGATAGTCTGCGCTAGGAAACCGCCAGCGATCGCCCCCGCAATTCCGCCCGCTTGGGACGGTGATAAGGTTTGCCCATAGAGCTTGCCCAGTAGCCCTACTAGGGAAACCTGCAACGTCGTCAGTACGGGCATGGTGGCAAAGGGGAGGGGCACCGCCGCCAACGTTGCCGCCGCTACGGAAAACGCCAGCATGTATCGCCGCGCGGCACCTCGGTATAGTCCACCGATTTGGCTGAGGGCATCGTCATCCAGCAATCGGTGAATTGCCGTTGCTTCTGCCGTGGGTAGCAAATCTGCCAGGGCATTAATCAACGCCTCGCGCCCGTAATTCACTGGCGTATACTCATCCTCCGGCTGGGTGAAATCAATGGGCACTACCCGATACGCCAGACCCGCAAAGGTTTTTGTCGTTGCCGCGATCGCTCGTTCCAAATCCGCAAACTGCTCACCGCTGGCTGGTAAGAAGCTTTCAGAATAGCTGCCATAGAAAGAGATGTTTTCCATCGGCTTGTAGACCACGCCGAGACGCGGCGTGATTTCTTCGTCAGTCCGGCTTCTAGAGCGGTCTTCTGGCGATACGTCTGGATCGAGATTATCGACGCTGATATCAAAGCTGTCGAACCGCGCGCCGACAATAATGTCGAGCTGATCAGAAATCTCGATCTCGTCCTGGATATAGGCTGAGAAGACCTCAAGATCGGCGGATGTGTCGTCATTCAGGTCCGTGAACAGCGCAACACTCGTATTTCCTGAAGCGTTGACGCCGACACCATTTCGAATACCGAGGGGACGCGTAACATTGAAAAACTCAACATCATCATCGGTCTCGC
>JBCCTE010000372.1:0-4008 GCA_039198915.1 Cyanobacteria bacterium P01_D01_bin.73
CAGCGGCCACCACCTACCTTCTTCAGCAGGTTCTGACTGCAGACTCCCACCAAAGAGTTGGACAACTGAGCCCGCACCTGGGGCTGCTGAATCGGCGGAAATACGTCCAACAAACGGTCAACGGTACCAGCCGCAGAACTGGTGTGCAGGGTTCCGAAGACCAAGTGTCCCGTCTCCGCTGCTGAAATGGCTAGGGCGATCGTCTCCAAGTCACGAAGCTCACCCACCAGGATAATGTCCGGGTCTTCCCGCAGTGCCGCCTTCAAAGCATTGGCGAAACTCTTGGTATCTTCACCCTTCTGGCGTTGGTGGAAAAGACTTTTACCGTTGGGATAGACATACTCGATGGGATCCTCAACGGTGAGAATATGTTCAGCCCGAGTGTGGTTAATCCAATCTAGAATTGCCGCCAGGGTCGTCGTCTTACCAGACCCTGTCTGCCCAGTCACCAGCATCATGCCGCGGGGGCGCTCCGCCATCTCCTTAAGCACCTCGGGCAGCCCCAGCTTGTCAAAGTTTGGAATCGTTGACGCTAGCGCTCGCAAACACGCAGCCCAGCAGCCCCGCTCGCGATAAACGTTAACTCGGAAACGAGCCAGCCCTTTCACGCCATAGGCGCAGTCCAGCTCCCAGGTCTGCTCCAAATCCTTTCGCTGATTGTTATTCAGCATGCTGAAAATCAGCTTCTGACAATCTTGAGGATCTAACAGTTCACCAAACTGAGGCTGGGGAGTTAAGCGGCCACTTATTCGAAAGTAAATGGGAGCTCCCGCCTGAATGTGCAGGTCTGATCCACCTTGCTCAACCAATGACTCCATGACGTCTTCAATCATGTAATCTAGCGGCATATGCGACCTCCTTGTCGGTGCTCAAGATTGCAAAAGGTTGTTTAAAAGCGGGGCTTGAGTAGTGCTAAGGGTGAGTGGTTTGAAACATGGCGAAGCAATGGTGTTGCAATGCTTTAAACCTTTTGGGGATGGGCTTAGTTGCGATCACCCCACACTCTTGCTCAGCATCAACGCCTGAGAACAGCTTTCCTTGCTACTATACCCAACCCAAATTAAGGAATTGCCATCGCCACTGTGTCAGTTGCCCATGGGCTACCCAAGGGATGGCAACTTAACTACGCTTGCTAACCCTTAGGTAGCCCAATTAATCTTCAAAACGCGGCGTGAGACAGTAAGGACAACTCATCCATTCCGGCTGCAACTCTGCGGCACAAGTGCGACAGGTCAGGGAGCTCTTGCGTTTGGCCTTCAGCTCTGCCTCCAAACCGGAGTCTGTAAAGGTAACCCGCTCTACCTCCTCCAGCGTGGTTAATCCCTGACGTACCAGGTCTAGGCTGTAGGCCAGGAGTGTTACCATCCCTTCCTCAACAGCAGCTTCTTTAATACGCTCTGTAGGAGCCCCTTCGGTTACCAAGACCTGCAACTCCTCCGACATTTGCAGCACTTCATAAACACCACAGCGTCCCTTATAGCCAACACCGCCGCACTTGGGGCAAGCTTGACCACTCTCCACTTTTTGCTTGCGCTCTTCCGCCGGAATCGTCGCGGCTTTGTAGAATGTCAGCTCTTCACCGCCGCCGCTCATTCCAAACCGAGACAGTTCTTCTTCCGTTGGCGTGTAAGGCTGGGCACATTCATCACAGACCCGTCGCACCAGACGCTGGGCGACAACCCCCAACAGTGCACCGGCAACCATAAAGGGCTCTACCCCCATCTCATCTAGTCGGGCGATCGCCCCCGCCGCATCATTCGTGTGTAGCGTCGTCAATACTAAGTGCCCCGTCAGCGCCGCCTCAATAGCGGTTTTTGCCGTCTCCTTATCGCGAGTCTCACCCACTAGAATGACGTCGGGATCCTGCCGCAGGAACGCCCGCAAAATTGCCGAGAAATTTAAGTTTTTCTCCCGAATTACCTGCACCTGGGTAATCCCCGGCAACGCATACTCAATGGGATCCTCAGCGGTACTGATATTGATACCCGGATCATTTCGCTCCGCCAGTACCGAATACAGCGTCGTTGACTTACCCGATCCCGTTGGTCCCGTCACCAAAATTAAGCCAAAAGGCCGCGCCGCCATCTCGCGCACAATTTCCAGGGTTTCTGGACGACCAATTAACTTATCCAAGCCCAGCTGGGTCGACGAGTTATCCAGGATTCGCAGCACGATTTTCTCGCCATAGCGGCTGGGCAAGCTATTTACCCGGAAGTCCACCTTGCGTCCTTCAAACACGCGACGAATTCGACCATCCTGAGCATTCCGCCGCTCTGCAATATCCAGGTTGGCAATAATTTTGAAGCGAGACGTTACCGCCGGCACCACCTTTTTCGGTAGTCGGAAGACCTCTTGCAGCACCCCATCCTTGCGGAAGCGAATCCGCATATCTTCTTCTTGAGGCTCCACGTGGATATCCGAAACACCCTCTTGGAGCGCCTTAATTAGCACCTTATTAACCAGGTTAATAATGGGACCTGATTCCGCGTCATTCAAAGAGGATGCTAAATCGTCCCCATCAACATCCTCATCTAGCTCCTCCATGCTCATCGCTTCGAGCCCTTCCAGGTCTGACTCGGAGAAGCTGACGGCAGCGGCTTGGCGAATCGTGTCGTTGGCGGTTTTACTGGCAGCTTCGTCTAGGTACTGCGAAATAATCGCCTGATAGTCTCCCTGGGCAATGACTCGGCGAGTGATTGTTAATCCCTGGGGGCGCAGGATACGACTCAGGTCATCTTGGGCGTCTAAGTTATCCGGGTCCACCATGGCAACGATCGCCTTAGGTGGATCCCCATCACGTCCTAGGGGCAACAGCTGATACCGCCGGCAAACGTCAATGGGAATTAGATTTTCAATACTCTGCTCAAGCTGCGCCGTTGAAATTGGATCAACTTCTGGATCAACCGCCTCAACGCCATAGAGGAGTTTCAACTCAAACAACTGTTGCTTTTTATACTGGCGCAGCAGCTCTGGCGGCAGCTCTTTCCCCGCCATAGTGCTCAATATATCGATCAGCGATCGCCCTGACTTGCGACTCTCCGCCAAAGCCCGGCTCATCTGCTCACGGTCAACAAAGCCTGACTGAACCAGCTTATTTCCGAAGGGCGAGAAGTTGTTCTGGACTGTAAGAGCGCGACGGTTAGCAGCGTTGGTCATAGCCTTAGATAGATTCCCGAGATTAGGTCCCGTCAAACTGAGTCGAAAGATGAGCCGATGATATCGCTAGGGGGAAGCTGAAGCGAACAAAGTAGATAAAAGTTGGCTCAACAGCACACCGGTAGTATGCCCATTATGGTCAAAAAAATCGCTCAGTCCATTAAATCTAGAATCCAATTTTTACAGTGGCTCTAGGACCTGATGCCAACTGGGGGCATAATTTAGACGGTCATAGGGGCTTCACCCCGCGCTGTGCAAGGTCACCAAAGGCTCTGCTCAATTACGCCTGCTGGGGAACTAAGTTCGGCGCAAACGTTGCAGACGGCTTTTCATGGGCAAGCTGTGGCATGTGCTTCCCAACAACAGTCCGTAACTTTTGGGCAGTTAAAGGCTTTGTGACAAAACCCGATGCTTTGACCATTTTGGAACGGAAGCGATCGCCCAAACCGCACTGCCCGGTCAGCATCACAATGGGAACGTCTTCCAACGTCGTTACTCGCCGTAGCTGGGCACACAGCTCATGCCCATTGATAATCGGCATCACAACATCTAGCAAGATCAAGTCCGGCTGGTGGGCAACAGCCATGGTCACTGCCTTTAGGGGATCATGGCAAACCACTAGCTTCAACCCGCTGGTTCTACAATGTTGCTTCACCACCTCCATACTTTGGGCACTGTCATCAACACACAGTACAGTTGCCGTTTGGGAGACCGTGCTTGCGGTTTTGTTGTCATTGTGGACATTGCGATCGCCCAGGGGCTGAAAAGTTAGAACCTCTTGCTGTAAAAAATGCTGTAGAAGCCGAACCGCAACATTAGGCGACTCGGAAAAATGATGCAGGAGATCCCAGA
>JBCCTE010000373.1:0-4005 GCA_039198915.1 Cyanobacteria bacterium P01_D01_bin.73
TCCCCATTGTAATCGTCGGATTATGTATCAAGTTTTTTGTAACTGATTTTGATAATTCACCGTTGCGAAGCATTAAATCTATTGCGATCGCTTCAATCGTAATGGCGGTGTTGCTGGCGCTGGCGGAGCAGATTGGCAGCCGGGAGCGAGGTTACGGGCAGCTCAATTTGCGAGATGGAATTTTGATTGGTATAGCCCAGGCACTGGCGGTATTTCCGGGAGTGTCGCGGTCGGGCTCCACCCTGACGGCGGGTTTATTCTTGGGCATTGAGCGGGCATCGGCGGCACGGTTTTCGTTTTTATTAGGAATTCCGGCGATTACGCTTGCGGGTGTGATTGAGTTTCCCACGCTGCTGGAGGGGAGCTACGGTCCTCGGGAATTTGGGGTGTTGGCGGTGGCGCTGTTGGCGTCGGTTGTGTCGTCCTATGGGGCGATCGCCTTCCTCTTAAAATTCCTAAAAACCCAAAGCACCTGGGTCTTCGTCGCCTACCGCCTAATCTTTGGTGTGGGCTTGTTGTTGGCGATGAACTTTGGCGCGCTGACTGAAGGAATTAACTAAGTACCTCCAAATAATGGAGATCTCCTAATTACGCGTAGTTCCCTTCCTCATAGTCGGCTAGATCCTCCCATGGGTCTGGGGCGGCGTTGGCGGCTCCAACATAAACCACGCTGTCATCTCGAATGACCCATATCATTCCATGTTCAACTTCCCACTCACAGTCCCACTCCAATAGGACATAGGGATATTTTCCTCGATCAGGTTCTAGAACCCACAAATCCAGAGGCAATATCAACGGTAGAACGCCTCTAGGATTATCTAGAGATAGTGGAAGCTCTTCGCTCAAAAGAAAATCATTACGGTAACGAATTGACGCTTTCAATGCATCTTCAATTACGTTGCCGGGCAAGTTGTTTAAATAATTGGCGCATTGTACTGCCTCCTCAAGATGATTTCCTTCAATACAAGAAACGCTAATCCACTTGTCATAGAAACCCCAAAAGAATTCTCCCTTTAACTCTCCCGACTGTTCTTGTACGTTGCGGATGATCTCCATTTCTCGCCGCGTGTTATCACGAGTAGGTTATGTTTCCGTACACCATAACTTACGCTTCACGTTGGGCTTTATAGATTTGTTTGAAGCGGTTTTGTTGGATTTTATGGTCGACGATCGCCGCAGGATAATCAGTACCTTGGCGTTCCATTGGGGTGATATTGCCAGACACTAGGGTACCGGTGCCGAAGGTGCGAATTTCTGGCACCCAGCGGCGAATATATTCAGCGTCCGCGTCAAATTTTTTCGCTTGGCTGGCGGGGTTGAAAATGCGTAGTGGTTTGGGATCCATGCCGCTGGAGGCGCTCCACTGCCAGCCGCCATTATTTGCTGCCAAGTCGCCGTCAACTAGGTTTTGCATAAAATACTTCTCCCCCCAGCGCCAGTCGATAATGAGGTCCTTCGTCAAAAAGCTGGCGACAATCATGCGACAGCGGTTGTGCATCCAGCCCGTTTCGTTGAGCTGTCGCATCGCCGCATCCACAATGGGATAGCCGGTGCGCCCTTCACACCACGCTTCAAATTTTTCCTCATCGTTATCCCACGGGAAATTTTTCATATGCTCGCGATAGGGACCGTCCGCCAGCTCGGGGAAGTGGTACAACACCTGCTGATAAAACTCTCGCCAGGCTAGCTCCTGCTGCCAGGTTTGGACTCCCGCCCGACCCTCATCGCTGCGGGAATATTCCCCGATCGCCGCCGCTGCTGCCCAACACTGCCGAATTCCGATCGCCCCAAATTTCAACGCCGGGCTAAGTTTCGACGTACCCGTTTCCAATGCGGGGAAATTGCGATCGCCATCGTAGGCTTCCAAAGATTGGGCACAGAATTGATCCAAAACTTCGGTGGCAGCAGCAGTGCCGGGCTCCAGAATAAAGCCGCCATACCAAACCATTTTGAGCGATCGCAAATCCGGGATTACCTTGCCGTCAGCGGTTTCCAGTTCCTCAGCGGTCAATGGCTCCAGGCGTTCTGGGGTTGGTAACGGCTCGGCTTTGGGACGCGATCGCCAGTTTTTCCAGAAGGGCGAATACACCGTGTAGGGCTTACCCGCACCAGTCATGACTTCACCGGGGGCATGCAAAATCCGGTCCCAATGCCCCTCTCCCTGAATTCCCTGCTCCGTTAGCGCTTCCAAAACCTGGCGATCGCGACTGCGGGCATAGGGCTCCACGTCCCAATTCCAGATCACATTTTTCGCCTCCAACCGCTTTGCCAACGCCGGAATTTCCTGGGTGGGATCACCCTGAAGCAATACAAAACTGCCACCGCACGCTTCGTAGTCAGCCTTGAGCGATCGCAAACATCCGAGCATGTAATCGACCCGCGCCGGAGCCACATCATCCCGCTCCAAAATCCCCGGATCCAGGCAAAATACACCGACCGTCTTGGGCGATCGCGCCACGGCAGCCGTCAGCCCCACGTTATCCACGATGCGTAAATCATTGCGGTGCCAAAACAAAACGGGGGTGTTCATAGGGAAAGCTGCGTCGGCGAGCAGTGAATCGGCAATACACACTATAGATATGGTTGGGGCATCGGCGGCGCTTTTGCTGGAAATCGAAGCTACTTTTTCGCGTCGCTTTTCTCCTCATCCTCAGCCGCGTCTAGATAGACAATTTCACCGTTGAAAAAGTCTGCCAACTGCTTAGCGCTGCGGGTCACCTCATCATCCGGCTTCCAATCTTTGGGGCTTTGGATTGCCGGGGGGCGGTCATCGGCGATCGCCCGAGCCTTTCCGTTATCTCTGCCATTGCCATTGCCATTGCCGTTGCCATTGGCGGGCGCAGCGGAACGGGAAACCACGGTCGGCGCTGCACCCTCATCCGTGGTTTCAAACTTTGGGGGCGGCAGGGGATCCGGGGCGAAGTCGACGCTGGGATCCGGTTCGGCGTTGGGAATTGGGTCGGCGGGCGGCGGCGATGGGACCGGTGGTGATGGGGGTGGGGCGGCTCCGGTGGATTTGCTTGCAGCCGGGGGAACGCCGACGGTGATTTCAATGGCGATCGCCCGTCCAAAATGGTCAGAAAACGCCTTAGCAACGGCATCCCCCTTATCCTTGATTTTCGCGTGCCAGGTTTGAGGCGTACCAATATAGGCCTTGCGACCATCAAACGCTAGCAGCTTGCCCATTTGTCGCAGCAGCATTTGCGTTGACGGAGGCTGCAACGTTTTCAAAATATCCGACCAAAGCTGCTCCAAATTCACATTGGGCTGACTTTCAGGAATTGCTGATTGTGCAGCCGGAATGGGCGCAGGCGGCGCTGGGGCTGGAGCTTTGACCGGCGTTGGGGCTGGCGCAGGGGTGGGCTCAACCTTCGGGGGCGGTGATTGTTGGGGCGGCGGCGTGGGTTGCGTGGTGTTTTTCGTAGCAGGCTGCGGTGCCGGGGCTGGAGTCGGGGCGATCGCCGGGTCGGGAGCAGCAACCGAGCCGTTTCGTAACCCTTGGATAGCACCGACGACCTGGTCGAATAGGGTTGAATCCTGCTGAGCCGTTTGGGTTAGCGCCGCCACCAAAGCCTGAATCCCGTCGCTCGCCGTGGCATTAGCAAACCCGTGGGAGTCATTGATGCGGGCGAGAAGTTGCGCAAGGTTGGGCTGAGAAGCTGGTGCTGGCTGGGGCGCGGGCGTCGGAGTGGCGGGAGGGGAAACAGGAGGCGCAACAGTTTGAGGCGATGGGGCGGTTATGGTGACTGGGGCTAGGGTTACGGGGGCGATCGCCTGGGGCAACAATCCCAACAGCGTCACTTCTAACCACAGTCGCGGCTGAGTTGTATTTTTAACTTGAACTTCGCTTTGTTTTAAATGCTTTTGACCCTGCAATAAAAGCGGCAATTCTATTTGCTTAACGAACTCGCAAAGCTGTTGCCAAGTGGGCTCCGTTAATGCCACTAAATCGGGACGTTCCGGAGCCGTTTTCGCCACCAACATATCCCGATAAAAACTCGCCAA